>NZ_RAWF01000129.1:0-27629 GCF_003612075.1 Corallococcus sp. CA041A | reverse complement strand
GCGCAAGGGGATGGGCGGGGGGAAGACCTGGAGTTCGTACGCGTCGCGGAACGAGGCGATGAGGCGGCGGGGCGCGGTGAGGACGTGGTCCGAGCGCGACACCGCCAGCGGCGCGATGAGGAAGTAGGGCACCCGCACGGCGATGCGGCGCGGGGGCAGGCCGCGCTGGGCCAGGGCCAGGTCCACCGCGCCCACTCCGTCGCCTTTGGGGCTGATGAGGATGTGGGACAGCTTCAGGTAGGTGTCCACGTCCAGCGTGCGGCGCACGGTGGGGTGGTCCTTGCGCACCACGCAGACGAAGTCCTCGGTGAGGAGCTTCTGCTGGCGCAGGCCCGGCCCGGACGGCACGGGCGCGACGATGATGGCCAGGTCCACCTCGCCCGTCTCCAACTGGCCGGCGAAGGTGTTGCTGTCCACGTGCAACACGGACAGGTCCACGCCGGGAGCCTCGCGGCCCAGGAGCTCCAGCGCGCCCGGCAGCAGCACCGACCCGAAGAAGTCGCGCGTGGCCACGGTGAAGCGGCGGGTCGCGGTGGCGGGATCGAACGCGGGCTCGTCGCGCAGGGCACGGCGCAGCTCCGCCAGTCCCCGTTTGAGCGGCGCGGCCAGCTGCTGCGCGCGAGGTGTCAGCACCATGCCGCCCCGGCCGCGGATGAGCAGCGCGTCGCCCAGCAACTCCCGCAGCTGCGCGAGCGCATGGCTCATCGCGGACTGGGTGAGGCCCACGCGCGCGGCGGCGCGGGTGACGTGCGCCTCCTTCAGGAGCGCGTCCAGCGTCACCATCAGGTTGAGGTTGATGCCGGAGAGGTCGACCTCCACGGGGGAGGGCGCTGGGGTTTCATGAGCGCGGCGCATGGGCGCATGCATAGCATGCAGTGGCCTCATGAATGGCGCGAGAGCACTGTTGCGCCATCTCGCTGTCGCTGGAGGCACCCCATGTCCATCGTCATCAACACCCCGAATGGCAACATCGGCCGTCCCCTCGTGGAGAAGCTGCTGAAGGCGGGCCGGAAGGTCACGATCATCTCCCGCACGCCGGAGAAGGTGGCGGACCTGGTGAAGCAGGGCGCGAAGGTGGTGCAGGGCTCCATCGAGGAGCAGGCCACGCTGGACGCGGCGCTCGTTGGCGCGGAGGCGCTGTTCTGGTTGTCGCCGCCCGCCATCCGCCCGGACTTCCAGGACTGGGCGAAGGCCAACGGCAAGATGGCCGCGGAGCGCGTGAAGGCGCACGGCGTGAAGCGCGTGGTGATCCTCTCCAGCGTCGGCGCGCAGAGCGGTCCGGGCACGGGGCCGGTGTCCGTGCTGAAGCCCATTGAAGAGGCCTTCCAGGCGGCGGCCCCCAACGTCGTCAGCCTGCGCGCGGGTTTCTTCATGGAGAACCTGCTTCGCGACGTGCAGGGCCTGGCGAAGGCCGGCGCGCTCTTCAGCGCGAGCCCGGAGACGAAGGCCTTCCCCATGGTCGCCACCGCGGACATCGCGGCCAAGGCCGCCGAGGTGCTCCTGGACCCGTCGTGGACGGGCCACCGCTATGTGGGCGTCCACGGGCCCAAGGACCTCACCTATCCGGAGGTCGCCAGCATCCTCACCCAGGTGCTGGGCCAGCCCGTGAAGTACGTGCGGGTGGGCCTGGAGGACCTGCGCAACGGCATGACGGGCGCGGGCATGCCCGCTTTCGCGGCGGACACCTTCGTGGAGATGTACGGCGCCATTCAGGACGGACGCATGGACCCGGCCGAGCCCCGCTCGAAGGAGACCACCACGCCCACCACGCTGGCGGAGTTCGCCAGCACCGTGCTCAAGCCGGTGGTGGAGCAGGCTCGCGCGTCGTGACGGCGTCCGCCCGTTCGCTCGCATAAGGAACAGGATGGGGAAACGACCGCTGCCCCGTTCCCTTCCTCACAACTGGTGCACGATGGGGGCCTGCCGGAGATTGCTCCGGTACGGCCACCCACCGAATACGAGCGCACCATGGACGAGCAACGCCCCGCCACGCCCCCGGCCCGGACGGACCCTTCCATCGACCTGCTCCACCAGCGGACCCGTCAGCCGCTGGAGGTCATCTTCTCCCCCCGCAGCGTCGCGGTGGTGGGGGCGAGCGAGCGCCCCGGCAGCGTGGGCCGCACCGTCCTCTGGAACCTCATCAGCAGCCCGTTCGGCGGCACCGTCTACCCGGTGAACCCGCAGCGCCCCAACGTGCTCGGCATCAAGGCGTGGCCTTCGTTGCGCGCCCTGCCGGAGCCCGTGGACCTGGCCGTCATCGTCACCCCCGCGAAGTCCGTGCCGGCCATCATCCGCGAGTGCGCGGAGGTCGGCGTCAAGGGCGCCATCATCATCTCCGCGGGCTTCAAGGAGACGGGCCCGGAGGGCGCGAAGCTGGAGCAGGAGGTGCTTCAAATCGCGCAGGCCGCGAACCTGCGCATCATCGGCCCCAACTGCCTGGGCGTGATGCGCCCCACGAGCGGCTTCAACGCCACCTTCGCCAAGGGCATGGCCCGCCCCGGCAACGTGGCCTTCATCAGCCAGTCCGGCGCGCTGCTCACCTCCATCCTCGACTGGAGCCTGCGCGAGGCCGTGGGCTTCAGCGCCTTCGTCTCCGTGGGCTCCATGCTGGACGTGGGCTGGGGAGACCTCATCGACTTCCTCGCGGATGATCCGATGACGCGCTCCATCCTGCTGTACATGGAGTCCATCGGCGACGCGCGCGCCTTCCTGTCCGCCGCGCGCGAGGTGGCCCTCACCAAGCCCATCATCGTCATCAAGGCCGGCCGCACCGCGCAGGCCGCGCAGGCCGCCGCGTCCCACACCGGCACGCTCGCCGGCAGCGACGAAGTCCTCTCCGCCGCCTTCCGCCGCGCGGGCGTGCTGCGCGTGGACTCCATCGAGGACCTGTTCCACATGGCGGAGGTGCTGGCCCGCCAGCCCCGGCCCTCCGGCCGCAGGCTCACGCTGCTCACCAACGCGGGCGGCCCCGCGGTGCTCGCCACGGACGCGCTCGTGTCCGGCGGTGGCGAGCTGGCCGTGCTGTCCGACGACACCAAGAAGCAGCTGGACGGCTTCCTGCCGCCGCCCTGGAGCCACGCCAACCCGGTGGACATCCTGGGAGACGCGGACGCGGAGCGCTACGCGAAGGCGCTGGAGACCACCGGCGCGGACCCCAACAGCGACGGCCTGCTCGTCATCCTCACCCCACAGGACATGACGGAGCCCACCAAGACGGCGGACCGCCTCAAGGGCTATGCGAAGCTGCCCGGCAAGCCCGTGCTCGCCAGCTGGATGGGCGGTTCGGAAGTCGCCGCCGGCGAGCGCATCCTCAACGACGCGGGCATCCCGACCTTCGGCTACCCGGACACCGCGGCCCGCGTCTTCAACTACATGTGGCGCTACTCGGACAACATCGCCGGGCTCTATGAGACGCCCACGCTGGCGGAGGAGCCCACCGGCGGAGCCCGCGACGTGGCGCGCGCCCTGGTGGACGAAGCCCGCGCCTCCGGCCGCACCCTCCTGTCCGAATACGAATCCAAGCGCCTGCTGGCCGCCTACGGCATCCCCACCGTGGAGACGTGGCTCGCCACGTCCGAGGACGAGGCGGTGGAGAAGGCCCGCGCGCTGGGCTTCCCCGTGGTGCTCAAGCTGAACTCGCTCACGGTGACGCACAAGACGGACGTGGGCGGCGTGCGGTTGGACCTGCGCGACGAGGCGCAGGTGCGGGAGGCCTGGCGCGCCATCCGAGACGCGCTCGTGGAGCGGGGCCTCCAGGACGCGTTCCAGGGCGTCACCGTGCAGCCCATGGCGAAGCTGGACGGCTACGAGCTGATTCTGGGCAGCAGCCTGGACGCGCAGTTCGGGCCGGTGCTGCTCTTCGGCGCGGGCGGCACGCTGGTGGAGGTGATGCAGGACCGCGCCCTGGGCCTGCCGCCCCTCACCACCACGCTGGCGCGACGCATGATGGAGCGCACGCGCATCCACCACGCGCTCAAGGGCGTGCGCGGCCGGGCCCCCGTGGACATGGGCGCGCTGGAGCGGCTGATGGTGCGCTTCAGCCAGCTGGTGGTGGAGCAGCCGCTCATCCGCGAGCTGGACATCAACCCGCTGCTCGTCTCCGGAGAGCGCATCATCGCGCTGGATGCGCGCGTGGTGCTGCACCCGCCGGAGGTCCCGGCCGCGGCGCTGCCGAAGCTCGCCATCGAACCGTACCCGTACCAGTACGCGAAGCTGCTCACGCTGAAGAACGGCGAGCAGTTGCTGGTGCGTCCCATCCGCCCGGAGGACGAGCCCGCCATGGGCCGCTTCCACCAGGCGCTCTCCGAGCAGACCGTGTTCATGCGCTACGCGGGCCTGATGAAGCTCAGCCAGCGCGTGGCCCATGAGCGCCTGGCGCGCATCTGCTTCAACGACTACGCGCGCGAAATGGCGCTCGTCGCCGAGCGGCCGTCGCCGGACGGGAAGGGCGGGGGAGAGATTCTGGCGGTGGGCCGGCTCACGCGCCTGCGCGGCACGAAGGACGCGGAGTTCGCCATCACCGTCAGCGACCCCGCCCAGCGGCTGGGCCTGGGCACGGAGCTGCTGCGGCGGCTGGTGGATATTGGGAAGGACTGGGGCCTGCGCCGCATCGTCGCGGACATCCTCACGCGCAACCGCGGCATGCAGGCCGTCAGCAAGAAGCTGGGGTTCACCCTCGTGGAACACGAGGAGTTGGCCCCGGACATGGTGAAGGCCGTGAAGGTGCTCAACGGCTGACCGTGCCCGGGGCTCCCCGGTGCTACGGAACTACACGTCGTCGCAGGGCGTGCCCAGCCGCGCGCCCGTGTAGACGCCCAGCTCGTTGTAGATGAAGGGCAGGTTCTCACCCACCGGCACCGCGCGCAGCTTCTGGCGCTTGCTCTTCACCACCCAGAACGACGGCTCCTCGCGGTCCACCACGAGGCGCAGGTCGCCGCCCTGCGTGGAGAAGATTTCTCCCTGCGAGTCGGTGACGACGTTGAGCATCTTCTGCTGCTTCACCTGGCCGCGCTGGCCCGTGAAGATGCGGAAGCTCTTGTTGTCCGCGCCGATGCCGCGCTCGACCAGGTAGTACACACCCTTGTCGTCGCGCAGCAGCGCGTACGGCTGGAACTTCACCGGGCTGGGCTGGTACGTGGCCTTGCGCAAGAGCTCCTTGGCCTCTTCCGCCGGCACCGGCTGCTGCGGCAGGTTCTTCTCCCCGCAGCGCAGCGCGCACGTCTTGAAGTCCTCGCTCAGCTTCACGTCGGAGACGACGCGGTAGTCCGTGCCGCGGAAGTTGTCGTTGGCCTTGGGGTTGAAGAAGCGGGGCTCGAAGAAGGCGCCGTCCGTGGAGGACGGGTAGCCCACCGGCACCACCTGCGTGAACGTCTTGCCGTCCCCGTAGAACAGGTCGCCCTCGTGCTCGGGCGTCTGGGGGATGAGGACCGTGTAGTGGCCCTTGCCGTCCGCGCAGACCTTGGCGGACTCCAGCACCATGCGGTCGCGCAGCTTCTGCTCCTGCTTCCAGGGCGGATCCAGCGCGAGCGCGGCTTGCGGGGCCAGGACGAGCCCCAGGGCGATGACCATGTGTCGAAGCGTCATTGTCGGTGGGCTTTCGTTCTAGAGGTTGTCGGTGAAGAAGGTGGTGGTCTCGTCCGACTGGACCGTCCGATCCGCGGTCACGGACCAGATGACCTTCTGGGCTTCCATCTTCAGCGCGGCCTTGGCGTCGTCCAAGCGGCACTCCACCGCCTGGAGCTTCTGCTGGACGGCGCGCTTGGCCTCGTCGGAGCGCTCGCACAGCTTCTGGAGCGACTCCATCGGGCCCACGCAGTAGCTGCCAAAGGACATCTTGTTGATCTGCGCGTCCGTGATGGAGTCCCAGGCCACGGTGGACGTCAGCTTCGAGCCGCACGCCTTGTTCGTCGCCGCAATGGCCTCGGACAGCTGCGTCTCCGCCTGGTTCGTCCAGAACTTGCGGTCGAACGCGAGCAGCGCCTGGTACTTCTTGTCGCCTTCCAGGTCCTCGTAGCGCTCGAAGACCTTCTCCACCTTCAGCGCGCCCGTCTTGGCCGTGTCCGGCTTCAGGTGCGAGTAGCCCGTGTGGTTCACGCCGCTGAAGACCAGGTCCTCGTAGCCGCCCCGATCATGCACGGTGACGAAGCGCTGCTTGTTGCCGCGCCACATCGTCCAGTACTCCACGGCGCGCCGCTGCTGCGTGTCCACCCCCGCGACCAGCACCTGGCCGTCCAGCTCGCTCTTGGTGCCTTCGAAAGCGACCAGCGCCTTCTTCGCGTCACCGGGCTCCAGCGCGATGAGGGTGATCTTCTCGCCGGCCTCGTTGGAATACACCTTGCCGGTGGTGGGCTTCGTACCCGCCACCTCGCTGTCGGGCCGCACGCCCCGGGAACACCCCAGGGACAGCGCCACGACCCCCACTGCCAGTAGCACTCTCACGACAACTCCTTGGATTGCGGGCGCGCCCCCGCTCTGGAGTTTCCGCGCGCCCGGACGACCCTAAAGGTCGATATCGTACTGCGAACAGTATTGTCGGACCCTTGGACGTTCCGTTGCCGGTACGCGGGTCCAATTTGCCCGCGAGTTCGCCAGGTCGTGTTGCTGGCAGTACACGCGGGTGAGCAGCGAGAACGACAGGCCGGTGATCTTCGTGCGCTGGCTGCGCCGGATGTGACGCAGCGCTTCTTCCGTGTTCGAAGCGTCCAGCGCCTTCTGCGCCGCCGCCAGGTCCTCGCGGACGCTGTCCGGCATGGACTCGGGGGTGCCGCGAGCCTTCGGCTTTACGTTCACCGTGGGCTGCGTGGAGTTCTCCGGTTCCGTCGGCTGCGTCGGCTGGGGCTCCGGATCCACGGGCTTGTTCACGTCCTCCGGTGGCGCCACGACCACGGCGGGCGGCGTGACGGGCTCCGTGGGCTGGGGCCGCGGCTGGACCGGGGGCGACGGGGGATTCACCACCCCGACGGCGGGCGCAGTCACGCCCGGGCGCTTCCAGAAGAAGGCAACGGCGAACGCGATGATGACCGCCATCCCCACGGCCACGGCCACCGGCCACTTCGGGCGGGCGGGGGCCAGCGGCTGGGCGGCCAGGGACTCCGTCCGAGGACCGGCGGAAGGGGCAGGGGACGACGTGTCGTGGCCGGCGTGGGGACGCATGCCCACCGTGGGGATGTGCTCCTCGCGGTCCGGCGGACGCGGCACCGACGGCGGGGCCGTGGGATTGGCGGGACGCGAGCGCTGCTCCGGCTTCACTTCCGCGAGCGTCTGGAGCGGGCTGCCCGTCAGGTCCAGGATGAACGAGCCCACGTCCGGGTAGCGGTCGTCTGGCTTCTTCGCCATCGCGCGGGAGATGGCCGTCACCACGTGCGGCGGCGTCTCGGGCGCAAGCGACAGGAGCGGCGGGGGCTCCAGGTGGACGATCTGGTAGATGAGCTCCGCGACGTTGTCGCCCGAGTAGGGCGGCCGGCCCGCGATCATCTCGTAGACGATGCAGCCGAACGCGAAGAGGTCCGTGCGCGCGTCCACGTTGCTGTTGTGGCCCATGGCCTGCTCGGGGGCCATGTACTGCGGCGTCCCCATCAGCACGGAGTCCAGCGTCATCAGCGTGCGCGAGTCCACGAGCTTGGAGATGCCGAAGTCGAGCAGCTTCACGCGCTCGCCCACGACGCCGCCCGCTTCCGTGGGCACGAGGAACACGTTGCCCGGCTTCAGGTCGCGGTGCACCACACCCGCGCGGTGCGCCGCCTGCAACGCCGCGCCCATCTGCCGCGTGATGGAGAAGACCTCCTCCAGCGGCAGCTTCTTCTGCTTGCGAAGCCGGCGCGACAGGCCTTCCCCGCGCAGGTACTCCATCACCATGAAGGGCGTGCCGTCCTCCAGGGTGTCGAAGTCCAGCACCTCCACGATGTTCGGGTGCCCCAGCCGGGAGGCAATCTCCGCCTCGCGCCGGAAGCGCAGCGCCACCTCTGCCGACACCTCCTCCGCGCCGTGCAGTACCTTGATGGCGACCTGCTTGCCCGGCAGGCGCAGGTGGCGCGCGAGGAACACCGCACCCATGCCTCCCTTGCCCAGCACGGTGCCAATCTCATACGTGGAGCGCAGGACCCGTCCTGTCGTCAACGGCTCGCTCTGCGTGGAGGTCGGTTCGGTTGGCTTTTGCATCGGCGGTCCAAATTCCTACTAAACCGGTCCGACACGATTGGAAAGCACCTGGGTCGAATCCTCCCCCATGGGTCGTGTGAGCAGGCTCGGGCTCTCAGGTTCTGAGAGCCCGAGCTGCATTTTTATCCAGAGACGGAAAGCGCTCCTACTAAGGCGTGACGGGTGGGAGCACCAGGTTCGACTGGATGTCCGCGGCGGTGTTGATGTGCTGCTGCACGCCCTGCCGCTCGGTGAGCGCCTCCTGCGCCAGGGCCGGGTTGGTGATCTGGGTCGACAGCAGGCTGTCGGAGAGGAAGCCGACTTGCGTGTGCACGCCGAGCTGCGCGCTGATCAGCGCCTGGTCGAGCGCGGCGCCCGCGGCCGGTGCGTTCGGACCGGCGAGGATCTGCATGATCTGCTGGACCTGTGTCTGCAATTGGAGGCTCAGCGCGGAGTCCTCGGGCGTGATGCCTTCGGCCGCGAGCACCGCGTCCAGCCGTTGTTTCACGGCGGTGTGCTCCGTCACCATCTGGTTGTTGAAGTCGATCACGGCCTGCTCGGTGGCGAGCGGCGCGGCGTACTGGCCCAGCATCACCTCGCCCTCGTTGGCCACCTGCAGGACGCGGGCGATCTGCGCGTCGGTGAGCGTCAGCAACACGCCCGCGTCGGTGCCCGCGTCCGGGTACTGCTGCTGCGGTGCGTCCTGCGGTGTCGGATCCTTGTTCGCCTCGCTCCCGCACCCGTAGCCCAGCGCCAGCGCGCCCGCCAGCAGTGTCCCCATCCAGAATTTCGCTGTCCGCATGTCCAACCCCCTCATGAATGTCGCGGGGGCAGGATGGGGAGGCCCACCGCCCATGGCCATCCGCGTCCCAGCCGTTGCCACTGTGCCCGGGTGCACAGGCCGGGCAGGCAGGGGACCTCTCCGGGTGCGAGTGTCGGCCCGGGGACGCGCGATTTTTCACGGGGATGGGGCGGCACCTCCTAGAGTCGGGCCCGATGAGTGCCTCCGCCGACACCCGCGCCCCGCTCGCCGCCTTGCTGCCGAAGCCTGGCGAGCCCCCTCTCGATGCCGACGAGATCCTCAACCGCTTCGTGGGCTACGTGGCCACGAACGGCCTGAGCCTGTACTCCGCCCAGGAGGAGGCCATCCTGGAGCTCTTGAGCGACAAGCACCTGTTCCTCAAGACGCCCACGGGCTCCGGCAAGTCGCTGGTGGCCATGGCGCTCCACTTCAAGGCCATGGCCGAGGGCAAGGTGTCGTTCTACACGTGCCCCATCAAGGCGCTGGTGAACGAGAAGTTCTTCGCGCTCTCCAAGGCCTTCGGCCCGGAGAACGTGGGCATGCTGACGGGCGACGCGTCCATCAACCGCGAGGCGCCCATCCTCTGCTGCACGGCGGAGATTTTGTCGAACCTCGCGCTGCGTGACGCGTCCGCGCGCGTGGACGCGGTGGTGATGGACGAGTTCCACTACTACTCCGACAAGGAGCGCGGGGTGGCCTGGCAGATCCCGCTGCTGGCGCTGCCCAAGACGCAGTTCCTGCTGATGTCCGCCACGCTGGGCGACACGCACGTCATCGAGCAGAGCCTGGAGAAGCTCACCGGCCGCGAGGTGGCCACGGTGCGCAGCTCCGAGCGCCCCGTGCCGCTGGACTTCGACTACCGCGAGGTGCCGCTGCACGAGACCATCCAGGACCTCATCGCGCGCGGGAAGTACCCCGTGTACCTGGTGAACTTCACGCAGCGGGCCGCGGCCGAGCAGGCGCAGAATTTGATGTCCGTGGACTTCAACACCAAGGAAGAGAAGGAGGAGATCCGCCAGGCGCTGCTGGACGCCCCCTTCGACACGCCCTACGGCAAGGACTTCCAGCGCTTCCTGCGCCACGGCATCGGCATGCACCACGCGGGCCTGCTGCCCAAGTACCGCCTGCTGGTGGAGAAGCTGGCGCAGCAGGGCCTGCTCAAGGTCATCAGCGGCACGGACACGCTGGGCGTGGGCGTGAACATCCCCATCCGCACGGTGCTCTTCACGCAGTTGTTCAAGTTCAACGGCGAGAAGCTGGCGACGTTGAGCGTGCGCGACTTCAAGCAGATCTCCGGTCGCGCGGGCCGCAAGGGCTTCGACACCGAGGGCAGCGTGGTGGCGCAGGCCCCGGAGTACATGGTCGAGAACATCCGCCAGGCGGCGAAGGAGGCCGCGGGCAAGAAGAAGACGCCCAAGGCGAAGCCGCCGCAGAAGGGGTTCGTGCAGTACGACAAGAGCACCTTCGAGCGGCTCCAGAACGGGATGCCGGAGCCGCTGGAGTCGCGCTTCGACGTGAGCCACGGCCTGCTTCTCAACCTGCTCCAGAGCGACAAGACGGAGGGCAGCGGCGGCTACAAGCGGCTGGTGCAGCTGGTGATGCGCTCGCACAGCTCCGACTACACGAAGAAGAAGCTGCTGAAGGACGCGGCGATGTACTTCCGCACGCTGCGCGACGCGGGCATCGTGAAGGTGGTGCAGTGGGAGAAGCACTCGGCGACGGTGGAGGTGTCTGAGGACCTGCAGCGCGACTTCAGCCTCAACCACACGCTGTCGCTGTACCTGCATGAGACGCTGGAGCTGTTGGACCCCACGCTGGAGACGTACGCGCTGGACGTCGTCACGCTGGTGGAGTCCATCCTGGAGAACCCGGACGTGGTGCTGTACGCGCAGTTGCACCAGCTGAAGGGGGAGAAGATCCAGGAGATGAAGGCGCGGGGCGTGGAGTACGACGACCGCATGGAGGAGCTGGAGAAGCTGGAGTGGCCCAAGCCGAACCGCGAGTTCGTCTACGGCACCTTCAACGCCTTCGCGAAGAAGCACCCGTGGGTGGGCGAGGAGAACATCCGGCCCAAGTCCATTGTCCGGGACATGTTCGAGCGCTTCATGTCCTTCCACGACTACGTGCGCGAGTACGGCCTGCAGCGCAGCGAGGGCGTGCTGCTGCGCTACGTGGGTGATGTCTACAAGTCGCTGGTGCAGACGGTGCCGGAGAAGTTCCGCAACGAGGACCTGGACGACATCCTCGACCACCTCCGCGCGACGCTGCGTCAGGTGGACTCCAGCCTCCTGGACGAGTGGGAGCGGATGCGCAACCCGGAGGCCCCCGTCGAAGTGAAGCCGGTGGTGGACCTCAAGCCCAAGGAACTCACGGAGGACCCCAAGGCCTTCGCCGCGCGCGTGCGCGAGGAGCTGCACCGGCTTTTGCGCGCGCTGGGCCAGCGCCGCTACCTGGACGCGCTGGGCATGCTGGACAACGCGCTGGGCGAGTGGACCGCGCCGAAGCTGGAGCTGGCCATGGCGCCGTACTTCGAGGAGCACAAGCTGGTGGTGCTCACGCCCCAGGCGCGCAAGCCGGCGAACACGCAGCTGAAGGAAGCGGGCACGCGCCAGTGGGAGGCCCAGCAGCGCATCATGGACCCCGAGGGCCATGGGGACTGGGTCATCGACTGTGAGATTGACCTGCGCGGCCGCCGCATGGACGACGGCCCCATCCTGATGCTGCGCCGGATTGGCGGCATGGCCGCCTGGTCGTAGGCGTCAGGCGGGGGGCGGCTTGGAGGTTCCGGCCGCCTCTCGCACGGTGAGGGTGGCGACCTCCACCTCCGCGAGGATGCGGCGCGCGTGGTGGAGCAGGGCCTCGCCGGTGGGCAGCAGGCGCATGCCTTTGGGGACGCGCTCGAAGAGGGGCGTGCCCAGCTCATCCTCCAGGGCGAGGATGTGACGGCTGAGCGGCGGCTGGGTGATGTGCAGCCGGAGCGCGGCCCGGCCCACGTGGCCCTCTTCGGCCACCGCGACGAAGGACTGGAGGTGCGTGATGCTCACGCGCGGGAGGTTAGCGCGAGTCGTGCGCGCCGTGCACCCAGGCCGCGTCATGCCAGAACAGCATTGGACGCTCCGCAAGGGCGGATGCCACCTTGCCCGCTCTTGCCTCCTCCGTACTTGCTTGGGGGGTGGTACCGCCTGGGATACGACACGCTGTCCCGCCGGGATGACGCGTACGAATGGGAGGGAGCCTGTTCCCTGTCCTCATATCCGCCGCGCCGCCCGACGTCACAGCCCCTGTGAGTGCCACTGATGCGCGGGGAGCTGGGGAAGGGGACAGCTCAGGTCTCATCCAGGTGCGGTGACGCGTGCCGCTCCGCTTCAGGCTGGCTACGCCACGATCTCCGCGACCATGGCCTCGGCCAGTCGTTGCGCGCCATGCTCCGCGTCCCGCAGCTTGGATTCCAGCGTGTCGCACAGGGCTAGGAGTTGGTCCACCTTGGCGACGATGCGCTGCTGCTCGGCCAAGGGGGGAATTGGCAATACCGTTGCTGCGAGTTGCTGCTGGTTGACCTTGGGCATTGCAAGGCGGTTGTCGCCTTGAACGACTTGCATTAGGAACACGTCCGACAGCATGCAAAGCAGCAGGTATCGCGTGTTGATTCTGGATGTGATCGGATACATGTCTGCGCTACATAGGCCGTCAAAGTCAACAATCACTGCCTTTGAGAGATTGGGACGTATCTTTGAGTATAAGAGTTGGCCAGCCTGAAACTGGTGCTTGGGGCTTGTGACTTTGTCTTCTCTGATTGTCCTGTAGGAAAGCAATCGTCCAGTGCTTTTTTCAATGGTGTCTGGTGCGATATGCGGTTGATCCCCATGCTCGAGCGGGTTGACTAGGCGCGATTCGATTGAGGCCACTTCGGTAAAGGTTGCCCATTGCCACTGTGGAGGGGGGGCAAAAATGGCAGGTGCACTGTTTGCAGCCCTCGTAACGTCCTGCTTCTTCGCGTGACGCCCTTCCGTTTTCTTGGGGGAGAGGATGCGAATGCGTTCAAGAAGTATAGCGGCAGGTTCTTCGTCCTGATGTTGTGGTGCTAGCCTTCCGCGCACGGCGAGCCCCAGAATTGCTTTGCGCAATTCTCCCATGCTTTCATGTTTCTGGAATAGTATCTGGAAGTTGTCGGTCACCCGCTGCCACGCCTTCGCGAACTCCTCTATCCCTTCCGCGCTTGTGAGGGCATCCAGAGCGGACTGGGTGAGCTTGGTGCCCGTCTCCCGCTTCTTCGTCTGCTGGGCCTCCAGTTCGTCGCAGAGGGCCATGAGTTGGTCCACCTTGGCAACAATGCGCTCCTGTTCAGCAAGAGGAGGAATAGGGAACAAAAGCTTTTTTATGTCGGCAAGACCAAGGCTATTTTTGATGCCACGTTGTGCCCTCTGAAAACGGCCCAAACTGAATGGCGCTGTCAGTATTTTGGCGAGGTAAGCAGGGCATATATTGCGGCTAGGGCGCGAGAGCGCAATATGCTGATTGACGTAGGCCTCCCCAAGATCGCTGGGCACAAGCCCAATCATGCCCGTATCACCCGTAATCGAGATAAGGATATCGCCCGTCTGTACTCGTGTCCGACTACCCTCTGCATCCGAAGGAGGAGACACGCGTTGAATGCTTGATAGATCAAGCGCTGTAGTAGCGTAGTTGAGATTCCCTATGCGTAGAAAAATGGGGCCTTCTTCGGAGTAGTGTTGCGCCCAGCCACGAGAGCCGCTTGTGATAAATGTAAAGACTAGCGCTCCTGTCCCCCAGATCCATGACGCTGGAATTGCAAAAGGAATCGCCACGGAATGTAACGACTCGCCGCTGGGCGGAATGCGGTGCTCTTCAAAGATGCGCTTCACCAAAATAGAGGCGGGCTCGTCTGTAGCTTGCTGCGAAACAAGTTGCCCTTTCGCTGCCAGTTCCAGAATTAGATTTCTGAGATGCCCTACGCCGCCTGTCGCCTCAGTTAGAACCCCAAAGTTGGTCAGGAAGCCTTCCAGTGTCATCACGCCTTCCTCTCCAGCGCGGCTTTCAGCTCACCCCGCAGCGCCTCGCGGGCTTGGGTCCCGGCAAGGGCCAGTTCCTGGTACTGCTCCAGCAACTCATTCGCGTTTCCGGGCCCCTCCTCCACCGCACGCGGGTTCTTGATGTCCAGGTTGTATCCGCGCGCCTTGATGTCCTCGATGCTCACCTTCCAGGCGTGCTCGTTCTCCGTGCGATTGGTCCACCACGCCTGCTCAGGCTTGAACTCCGCGAACTGCATCGGCTTGGTCTTCGAGTAGCTCTTGTACCCAGGCGGGTAGGGGTGCTCGTAGAACCACATCTCCTTCGTCGGTCGGCCCTTGGTGAAGAACAGCAGGTTCGTCTTGATGCTTGTGTAAGGGCTGAACACCCCCTTGGGCAACCGGACGATGGTGTGCAGCTCGCACTCCTCCAGCAACTTCTCCTTAATTCGCGTCTTCACTCCCTCCCCAAAGAGGGTCCCATCCGGCAGCACTAGTGCCGCTCGCCCCCCCTCCTCCAGCACCGTGAGGATGAGCAGCAGAAAGAGGTCCGCCGTCTCTCTCGTTCGGTACGCCTGCGGAAAGTTGCTCTCGATGCCGGGCTCCTCCACTCCGCCGAACGGCGGGTTGGTGATGACCACCTGCACCTTGTCCTTCGGCCCGTACTCACGCAGAGGCCGCGTCAGTGTGTTGTCCCGGCGTATCTGCGACGGCACGTCCACCCCGTGGAGGATCATGTTCGTCATGCACAGCAGGTGCGGCAGTTGCTTCTTTTCCACCCCGAGGATGCTCTGCTGCAGCAGCGCTTCATCCTCCGGCGTCTTCACGTACTTCTTCACGTCTCGAATGTGGTCGATCGCGCAGCTCAGGAACCCTCCTGTGCCGCACGCGGGATCGAAAACCTTCTCTCCGAGCTTCGGATCCACCCGGTCCACGATGAAGTTCGTCACCGCTCGCGGCGTGTAGTACTCACCTGCATTGCCAGCGTTCTGCAGGTCCGCCAGTAGCTGCTCGTAGATTTCTCCGAACTGGTGGCGGTCCGCCTTCCGGTTGAAATCAATCTCGTTGAGCTTGTTGATGACCTGCCTCATCAACGTGCCACGCTTCATGTGGTTGATCGCGTCCTCGAAGACGCTTCGAACCACTGCCTTCAGGGCCGCGTTCTTCCCTCCCGTCGGCAGCTCCTTGAGCGTCTTGAACAGCTCGTTGTTCACGAACTCCAGCAGCGCATCTCCCGTGATGCCCGTGGGGTCCTTCGCCCAGCTGCGCCACCTCAGCTTCTCGGGGATGGGCGAGCGGTAGCCTTCCTCCAGCAACTCCCGCTGCGCCTCCCGGTCGTCAAACACCTTGAGGAAGATCATCCACACCAGCTGGCTGATTCGCTGGGCGTCCCCGTCTACTCCGGGGTCCTGGCGCATGATGTCCTGAATCGTCTTGATGGTCGTTCCGAGTGACATGGCGCTCGGGGACTACCCACTCTCAGGAGGCCTTGTACAGCCCTTCCTTCAGCTCTCGTACTGCCGCTAGGTACTTCTCCTTGCCGCCGAAGCTCTCGACGATCTCCAAGGGAGTGCCGAGCTGCGTCAGCGGGTGGACCCGCAGCAGCTTCAGCTCCTCAAGATCATCGAGTCCCTCATCGGCGTACTTGTCGAGCAAGGCTTCCAGCACGGAGCGTGCGACCTCGCCGTACTTGTTGAAGTAGCTCTGCTTGCGGATTTTGGCAGCTCGCTCCTTCCGGGTGAGCGGTGGCTGATCGAAGGCCACATGGAGCACCAGGTCGAAGGGCGAGTAGTCCTTGCCCACCACCTCTTCAAGCTGCTCGAAGAGCACCCCGTGCCGTGCCAACTCGTCGATGATGGCCTGCTTGCGGTCAGCCGTCGCCCACTGCTTGAGGAAGGCATCCAGCGAGGCGTACTCCTTGCGCACTGCCTGCCGGGTGAAATCCTTCAGCGACTCGGTGATGAGCTTGCCGTCGTTGCCGTAGTACTGGACCCGCTCGGACAACACGTAGACTGGCACGTCCCCCACCACGTACTTCACCCGGCCCTCATCCCGGTCGTCGGCCGGGAAGTGGACCTCGTCGTCCAAGCTCGGCTCGTCCTCCGCCTGATCCTGATCCGGAGGTACAAGGGGCTCCTCCTCCCCGGGTGAGTACACCTGCAGAGGCTGGCCATCGAACTCGGGATCGGCGAAGTGCTCGGTCGCCTTCCGGAAGTCGAGGATGGTGAAGAAGTACTTCTTCTGGTCCTCGTGGATGCGCGTCCCGCGGCCGATGATCTGCTTGAACTCCGTCATCGAGCGGATGTTCTGATCCAGGACGACGACCTTACACGTTTGCGCATCCACGCCCGTGGTCAGCAGCTTCGAGGTGGTGACGACGACCGGGTAGGGGCTGTACGGATCGATGAAGTTGTCGAGCTCGGCTTTGCCTTCGTTGTTGTCGCCGGTGATCTGCATCACGTACCGGCGGTTCTGGGCGCTGAGGTCCGGGTTCTCGTTGACGATCGCCCGGCGCATCCGCTCGGCATGATCGATGTCCTCGCAGAAGACGATGGTCTTGGCCATGCGGTCAGAGGCCTTGAGGAACTCGGTGACCTTGTGCGCCACGATCTGCGTACGCTGCTCCAGCACCAGCGTCCGATCATAGTCGCGCTGGTTGTAGATTCGGTCCTCGATCTCCCGCCCATGCTTATCCCGCTTGCCCTTCTCCGGCCGCCAGCCCACGAGGTCCTTGTCC
Source organism: Corallococcus sp. CA041A (assembly GCF_003612075.1). NCBI lineage: Bacteria > Pseudomonadati > Myxococcota > Myxococcia > Myxococcales > Myxococcaceae > Corallococcus > Corallococcus sp. CA041A. The sequence goes on along the minus strand of NZ_RAWF01000129.1, from coordinate 10,927 downwards.
AGATCGATGCGGACCACTTTGTAAGGAGCGAGGAAGCCATCCTCGATGCCCTGCTTGAGGGAGTAGGTGTAGACGGGCTCCCCGAAATAGTGCGTCGTCGAGACGTCCGCAGTCTCCTTCGGGGTGGCGGTGAGGCCGATCTGCGTGGCGGAGGAGAAGTACTCCAGGATATCGCGCCACTCGGAGTTCTCTGCGGCGCTGCCGCGGTGGCACTCGTCGACGATGACGAGGTCAAAGAAGTCGGAGGGGAACTGCTTGAAGGTATCCTTGGACGGATCAGATCCGGAGAGGGCCTGATAGAGCGCGAGGTAGACCTCGTAGGCCGTGTCGACCTGGCGGTTGGCGATCTTGGTCATCACCCCGCCGAAGGGTTTGAAGTCGTTGATGCGCGCTTGGTCGACGAGGATGTTCCGGTCCGCGAGGAAGAGGATGCGCTTCTTCACCCCCGCCTTCCACAGCCTCCAGATGATCTGGAACGCGGTGTAGGTCTTGCCGGTGCCCGTGGCCATCACCAACAACGCCCGGGGATGGCCCTGGGAAATGGCCTCGATGGTGCGGTTGACCGCGTTGACCTGGTAGTAGCGGGGCCCCTTGTCCGTGCTGTCCGCGTAGTAGGGCTGGGTAACGGCCGGTGCTTTTCCGGGGGCGATACCTTTCCACGCGGCGTAGCGCTGCCACAGTTCCTCAGGAGAGGGAAACTCGGCTAGGGACAGCTCTCGCTCGGGGGGGACTGAATGCCCCGTGCGGTCGTGCATGAGAAAGCCGTCGCCGTTGGAGCTGAAGACGAATGGGACGTCCAGCATCTCGGCGTACTCAAGCGCCTGCTGCATCCCGGCACTCACGGAGTTCTTATGAGCCTTCTTCACCTCGATGACAGCGAGGGGGAGGTTGGGCTTGTAGGAGAGCAGGTAGTCGGCCCTCTTCGACTTGCCCCGACTGGCCAGGTTGCCGCGAACGATGACCCGACCCTTGGTGAAGGTCACCTCCTCGCGGACCTGATCCTGGAGGTCCCAACCCGCCTTCACGAGCGCCGGGGTGACGTACTTGGTGCAGACGTCCCGCTCGGAGAGCGTTTTCTTGTCGAGCGTGGCCATGGTGGAGACCTCGTGCAGTGGGACGAGCTAACACCACCATTGGGTGTAAGGAAACAGAAGAGCCTCGGAAGTCCGGGTAAGGCTTCCTCCCTGGCTGGTCGAGCCTTTGGCGCCTCCATGGCAGGGGGGCTACCAGCCGGGGGAGCCATCGTTCGGCCTCAGTGCGTCGGGGGGAGGCGGACGTTCAGGAGGCGGTGCTCGGCGTACTCGCGCCTGGGGGGAACGTGGTGGATGTCGAGGCGGAAGTCCTTGTTGTTGTCGGACCACAGGCGCGGCCAGACACGTAGGACCAGCTCCCCATCCTGGGTGGGATAGACGGCAGAGACGTTGTAGCCATGGCTGGCGGGGATATCGGCTGGCAGTTTCTCCCCGTGAACAGCCCCCGCGACAATACGCAAGAGGGCGTTGCTTCCCGAACCCGAGCGGGACTCCTCGAGCTCTGCTTGGTGGACATGGCCAGAGAGGTGGATGTGCGCCCGCCCGCGAATCCAGGTCTCGGCCTCACGTTGATCAGCGAGCCATCCATCACGGAACGGGTGATGGGAGAGCACCAGGACGAGCTCGTCGTCCTTGGGTACGGTATTGCTGAAGGCGCGACCAAGAGCCTCCTTGCCAAGTCGCAGCTTGCCTTTGTCGTGGTTGTCGACGGAGAGCAGGGCCGTATTGAGACCGAGCAGGCGGATGTTCAGTCCGCTTCGGGCACTCAGGAGGTGGATCCATGAGAGTTCCGCAGGGGAGGCCCCCCCTGGGTGCAAACACGAGGGCGCGAAGTCGGAGGCGAATTTCAGGTACTCCTCCATGCGCCGGATCAGCTGGGCCCGGTCTGTCTCGTCCTTGAGGGCGTCGTCGAGGTCGTCGGTGCCGTCACGGAGAGCGCGCATCATGCGGAAGATGTTCCGGCTCTTGTCGACCGCACGCTGTACGTCGTGGTTTCCGGGAACGGTGAAGACATCGCGCCGTTCGAGTCCCACGGCCTTGGCTACGTCGAGCAGCCATACTTTGGCCTCTTCGTACTGCTCACGTTGGCCACTGAAGGCGATGTCTCCCGTCACAAGGAGCGCGTCGGGCCGGGGAAAGTCCGGCTGTTGCGCCAACTCGGCAATGTCCCGGCGGAGGGCGGCGAGGACGAGGCGCTGGTCCCACTGATGGCTGGCGCCTCCGTGGCCGATGTGGATGTCGGACAGGTGGACCCAGGAGAAGAGAGGCCCCTGCGGACGCTCCTTGGAAGAGCGAAGTACGGAGGGGGATGGTGATGCGCCTTGTTCCGCCTTCCGCGGGTTCTTGAAATCGAGGTTGTAGTTGCGTGCCTGGATCTCCTGGAGACTCACTTTCCAAGCGTGCTCGGTTTCCTTGCGCTCGCTCCACCACTTCCGCTCAGGCTCAAACTCCTCGAAGCGAATCGGACGAGTCTTCGAATAACCCTTGTCGCCATGCGGGCTGGGGTGCTCGTAGAACCACACCTCCTTGGTGGGCCGACCCTTGGTGAAGAAGAGCAGGTTCGTCTTGATGTTCGTGTACGGGTTGAATACCCCCTTGGGCAACCGGACGATGGTGTGCAGATCGCACTCCTCGAGCAGCTTCTCCTTCAGGCTCGTCTTCACGCCCTTGCCGAAGAGCATGCCGTCCAAGAACACCATTGCAGCCCGGCCTCCGTCCTCCAGCAGCGTCATGGTGAGCAGCAGGAAGAGGTCGGCGGTCTCTCGCGTGCGATACTCTTGAGGGAAGGTGTTCGCGATGCCATCTACCTCCACGCCACCAAAGGGTGGGTTGGTGATGATGATCCGTACACGGTCCTCCGAGCCGAAATCGCGCAGAGACCGAGCCAGCGCATTGCCTCTGCGAATGGTGGACGGCACATCGCTGCCATGGAGAAGCATGTTGGTAACGCACAACAGGTGGGGTAGTTGCTTCCTCTCTATCCCCAGAATGTCCTGCTGCAGCCTCTCCTCGTCCTCCGGTTTCCTCACGTACTTTTCCCGTACGTGTTCGATGGCCCCGATGAGGAACCCTCCCGTGCCGCAGGCCGGGTCGAGTACTTTCTCCCCAAGCCGGGGGTCTAAGCGGTCCACGATGAATCGCGTCACCGCGCGCGGGGTGTAGTATTCGCCCGCGTTCCCCGCGTTCGGCAGTTCCCCCAGTAGCTGCTCATAGAGGTCACCGAGTTGGTGGCGATCGGCCGCTCGGTTGAAATCGATCTGGTCGAGAGCGTTCAGGACCTGCCGCATCCGTACGCCCGACTTCATGTAGTTGATGGCGTCTTCGAAGACGCCGCGCACCACGCCTGCCAGGGCCGCGTTCTTCCCGCCCGTGGGCAACTCCTTGAGCGTCTTGAACAGGTCCTGGTTGACGAATCCGATCAGTGCATTGCCGGAGAGTTCCGGTGCCCTTGCCCATTTGCGCCAGCGGAATCTGTCGGGGATGGGCGAGCGGTAGCCGTCGTCGAACAACTCGCGCTCTGCCTCACGATCGTCGAAGACCTTTAGGAAGAGCATCCAGGTGAGCTGGCTGAGTCGCTGAGCGTCTCCGTCGACGCCCGGATCCTGGCGCAGGGTGTCCTGGATGGACTTGATGAGCGTGCTGATCGACATGTCGCTCCATGCACTACCCAGGGGCGGCTGCCTTGTACAGCCCCCTTGAGCATGGGGTGGGGCGGATCCTACCCACCGAGCAGGCCAGGTCCACCTGCCATTCAGAACCTGGAAGGGCATTTTTTGAGAGTATTCGCAAGTCGGAGCCGAAGAACGGGATGCACGACACGGCACCAACCGGCCTACCCCGTAGGCTCTGCCGCCGTGCCCTTCGCCGCCGCAGGGCGTGCCCCCGCGCGCAGGAAGAGGGTGAGGACGTCCGAGAGTAGCCCACGTCCTTGAGCAGCACCCACCGCACCCGATGCGGGAAGAACAGCGTCTACTGCCGCCAGGCCGTGTCTGCCGGATGCAGGTGGCGCAAGTAGGAGGAGGCGTGCTCAAGAGCTTTGAGGGATTGTCGCTTGGGCTGGATCGGTGCCCCGTCTGGTTTGTGTATGAGAGATGGCCAAGCGCCATGGCGCTCCTGATGCCAGAACAGCATTGGACGCTCCGGACGGGCGGGTGCCACCTTGCCCGGCATGGGAATTCCTCTCTTCAAAGGCAGTGAAGTGGAGCGGTTGCGGCTCGCGGGCCGTGCGGCGGCGGGCACGTTGGCGCACGTGGGCTCCCGGCTCCAGCCGGGCGTGACGACGGCGGACATCGACGCGTGGGTTCGCGAGGACACGGCGCGGCGGGGAGGGACGCCCAGTCAGCTGGGCTACAAGGGCTTCCCGGCCACGGTGTGCACCAGCCGCAACCACGTGGTGTGCCATGGCATCCCGCGCACGGATGAAGTGCTGAAGCCCGGCGACATCGTCAACGTGGACGTGACGACGCACCTGGACGGCTTCCACGGCGACACGTCCGCCACGTTCATGATTGGCGAGGTCTCCGCGGACGCGAAGCACGTCGTGGACGTGGCGCGGCGCTGCCGGGACGCGGGCGTGTCCGTGGTGCGGCACGGCGCGCGGCTGGGGGACATTGGCGCGGCGGTGATGGCGCTGGCGAAGGCGGAGGGGTGCAGCATCGTGGAGGAGTTCGGGGGCCACGGCATCGGCAGGCAGATGCATGGGGAGCCGCACGTGCCTCACGTGGGCAAGGCGGGCACGGGCATCACGCTGAAATCGGGGATGGTCATCACCATCGAGCCCATGGTGAACCTGGGGCGGCCGGACATCCGGATGATGCCGGACGGGTGGACCGTCGTGACTGCGGACGGCAGCCTGTCCGCCCAGTTCGAGCACACCGTGCTCGTCACCCGCGACGGCTGCGAAATCCTCACGCCCAACGAGCTGTCCCTGCTCATCTCCGTGAGCCATCCAGAAAACTGATGCCTTATCGCTTCTGACATCTGGTGTCTGGAGGCCGCCCGGCGCATGTCCTGGCGCATGGAAACGCCTCCACCGCTTCCCGTTGTCCATCCCCGGACCTGGACGGCCGGACATGTCCTGGTGCCGCTGTGCGCGGCGCTCTGCCTGCTGCCTTCCGTCTCCACCGGCGTGGCCCTGCTCGCGGGGCTGTGCGTGGCCCTGACCGTGGGCAATCCGTTCGCCGGGACGACGCGGGCCCTGACGCCCCGGCTGTTGTCCCTGGCGGTGGTGGGGCTGGGCGCGGGCATGGACCTGCGCACGGTGCTTACCGCTGGGCGTGAGGGGCTGGGCTACACGGTGGTGGGCATCGCGGTGTGCCTGACGCTGGGGGTGGGGCTCGCCCGGCTGCTCGGTGTTCCCCGCGTGACGGGGCTGCTCATCAGCGTGGGCACGGCCATCTGCGGCGGGAGCGCCATCGCGGCGGTGGTGCCGGTGCTGCGACCCCAGGAGCACGAGACGTCCGTGGCCCTGGGCACGGTGTTCCTGCTCAACGCGGTGGCGCTGTTCGTCTTCCCCGTCGTGGGCCACGCGGTGGGGCTGACGCCGCACCAGTTCGGCTTGTGGTGCGCGATGGCCATCCACGACACCAGCTCCGTGGTGGGCGCGGCGTTGCGCTACGGCCCCGAGGCCCTCGCGGTGGCCACGCCCGTGAAGCTGGCGCGCGCCCTGTGGATCCTCCCGCTGACGGTGGGCCTGGCCGCGTGGCGCCGGCGCGAGGGCCACGAGGTGACGGGCCGGGTGCGCCGGCCGTGGTTCATCGCCGGGTTCCTCGGCGCGGCGGCGGTCGTGACGGTGTTTCCGTCGCTCGAACCGGTGGGGCAGGGCGTGGCGGCCGTTGCCCGGCAGCTGCTCGTCGTGACGCTGTTCCTGCTGGGGGCGGGGCTGACGCGCGCAACGCTGCGTGCGGTGGGCCTTCGTCCGCTCGCTCAGGCGGTGGCGCTGTGGCTGCTCATGGCGGGCCTGTGCCTGGGCGCGCTGCGGCTGGGCTGGGCTGCGTGAGCCTCGGGCTCAGGGCAGCAGCACTGGGGCGTGGCGGGCATGGCGCGGCTGCGTGAGCCTCGGGCTCAGGGCAGCAGCACTGGGGCGTGGCGGGCATGGCGCGGCAGCGTGATCCGCAGGCTCAGGGCAACAGCACCGGGGGCGTGGCGGGCATGGCGCGACGGCGTGAGCCTCTGGCTCAAGGCAGCAGCACCGGGGGCGTGGCGCGGGCATGGCGCAGGAAGCGGCCCGCGGCTCCGGACGGATCATCCACGGGCAGGGCCCAGGAGAACGCTCGCGGGATGCGCAGCCCTGGCACGGGCAACACCTGGAAGCGGCCCAGGGACAGCTCTCCGTCGATGCTCCAGCGGGACAGCAGTGCCACGCCCAGGCCCAGCGACACGGCCCGTTTGATCGCCTCGGTGCTGCCCAACTGGAGGTCTCCGCGTCGGGGCCCTTTGCGCACGCCCGCCTTGCGCAAGGCCCGGTCCAGCACGGCGCGTGTGCCGGAGCCCTGCTCGCGCCACAGCAGCGGCACCTCCCGCAGCGCCTCCATGGTGCGGATCCGCGACCACTCCGCCGGCCCCTGTGACGAGACCACCGGCACCAGCTCGTCATCCAGGTAGCGCTCCAGCCGGATGCCGGGCGCCCGCGCGTGGCCCTCCACCAGCCCGAGCGGCACCCGGCCCTCCGACAACCACGTCAGCACCTCGCGCGTATTGCCCACTTCCAGACGAACCTGGAGCTCACGGTGCGTGCGCAGGAACGACGCAAGCAGACCGGGCACGATGGCATTGGCGACGGTGGTGCTCGCCGCCAGCGCCAGCTCTCCGGTGAGGGTCTCCTCGGCCGCGATGGCGAGCGCCGCCTCGTCCAGCAGGCCGTGGATGCGCTGGGCATAGTCGAAGAGCACACGCCCCGCCGCGTTCAGCCGCACCCCGCGCGCGGTTCGCACGAGGAGCGGTTGGCCACAGTCCGCCTCCAGTTGCCGGACCTGCGCGGTGACGGCGGGCTGCGACAGGTGGAGCAGGCGGGAGGCGGCGGAGATCTGCCCCGTCGAGGCGACGACGCGGAAGGTTTCGAGCCGGCGGGGGTCGACGAACAAGGGCGTCATCCTAGACGAGGCGCGGGGGGAGGGGCGCCTTCATCGCTGGGTGTTGAGAAGGGGGCGCTTGCGTCCGCCTGCCCGGCAGGGCGCACGGTGGTTCTCGTTGGAAGCGTCAGGGCCTTTGATAGGTTGCCGCCCCATGAAGAAGATCCTGGTCGCGCTCCTCGTGCTCATCGTCCTGGCGGTCGCGGGTGCAGGCGGCGTGTTCATGCACTTCCAGAACGCCACCACCGCGCCGCACGCAGCAGCGGATCCGGCTCCCAAGGAGTTCGTGGTGAAGAAGGGCGCGTCCGCGCGCTCGCTGGGCCAGCAGCTCCAGGCCCAGGGCTTCCTGGAGAATCCCGCCGTGTGGCGCTTCCACCTGTGGCGCCGGGGCAGCCTCAACGTGAAGGCGGGCCGCTTCATGCTGAGCCCCACCGCCTCCGTGGCGGAGCTGGCCAACGCCCTGGAAGGCCAGCCGCTGCCGGAGGATGTGCCCTTCGCGATGATCGAAGGCTGGCGCCTGCGCGACACCGACCAGGTGCTCGCCGCCCAGGGCCTCATCAAACCGGGCGAGTACATCGCCGCGGCCAGCCGCACGAGCAACTTCAACGCTCCGTTCCCAATGCCTGTGCGCAGCCTGGAGGGCTACCTCTACCCGGAGACGTACGGGATCATCGCGGACAACTTCAAGGTGGAGGCGTTCATCCAGCGGCAGATCGACACCTTCCGCGCCCGCTTCTACGACCAGCACAAGGATGAGATCGGCAAGAGCGGCCGGTCGCTGCACGACATCGTCGTGATGGCCTCCATGCTGGAGCGCGAGGAGCCGGTGCCCTCCCAGCGCGCGCTCGTCGCGGGCATCCTCTGGAAGCGCGTGGACAAGGGCTCCCCGCTGGGCGTGGACGCCACCAGCCGCTACGAACTGGCGGAGTGGAACGACCGCAAGGCGTTCCTCAAGCGGCTGCGGGACAGCTCGGATCCGTGGAACTCGCGCACCCGCGCGGGCCTGCCGCCGGGCCCCATTGGCGCGCCCACGGTGGACTCGCTGCTCGCTGCGCTGCGGCCGGTGAAGAGCGACTACTGGTACTACCTGCATGACGCGCAGAAGGTCCTGCACCCGTCGCGCAACGCGCAGGAGCACGAAGCGCTTCGCGCCAAGTACAACGTGTACTGAGGCGCCGCGATGACGTCTCCCCTGCTGGACCCGAGCCGCGTCTCCACGCCTCCCGCCGGCGCCGAGGTCGCCCTGCGCGAGGAGCTGGCCCAACTGCGCCAGGAGACCGAGCGGCTCCGCCGGCTGCTGGAGACCGCGGCGCAGGTCACCTGGTCGACGAACCCCGCCAGGGATGCGCTGGCGCCCATCTCCCCGTCGTGGACGGCCTTCACCGGCCAGACGGCGGAGCAGATGCGCAACCAGGGGTGGCTCCTCGCCCTGCACCCGGATGACCGGGCCGGGGCCCTGGCGGCGTGGGAGCGGGCCAGGGCGGGGACGCAGCCCTTCGCCACTCGCTACCGGCTGCGCCGCGTGGACGGGGCTTACGTGTGGATGCTCGCGCGGAGCATGCCCGTGCTGGGGCCGGATGGCTCCGTGCACGAATGGGTGGGCACCTGCATCGACATCCAGGCGCAGGTCCTGGGTGAGGAGCGCGCCGCGTTCCTCGCGCGGGCCAGCGAGTTGTTCGCGTCGTCGCTGGATGCCTCCGCCACGCAGGAGTCGCTGGCGTCGCTGGCGAACCTGTCGGTGTCGGCGCTCGCGGACTGGTGCATCGTGGACGTGCTGCGCGCGGACGGCCACTTCGAGCGCGTCCAGGTGGTGTCGGCGGATCCCTCCCAGGCGCCGCTCGCGGCAACCGTGCAGCGGCTGACGCCGGTGCCTCGGGAGCGGCCCGTCTATCCTCCCGCGGTGGCGCTGGCGACCGGCCGGTCCACCCTGGCGACGGAGGTCACGGACGCGGTGATGCAGTCCGTGGCGCAGGACGCGGATCATCTGGAGACGATGCGGCGGGTGGGCATCCGTTCGCTGCTCACCGTGCCAATCATGGCCCGGGGCCACATCCTGGGCGCGCTGTCCTTCCTGGTCACCACCTCCAGCCGCCGGTATGGCGACGAGGACCTGCGGTTCGCCCAGGAGCTGGCGAACCTGGCCGGGCTCGCGGTGGACAACGCGCGGCTGCTCCAGGGCGCACGCGAGGCCATCCGCCTGCGCGACGAGTTCCTCTCTGTCGCGAGCCACGAGCTGAAGACGCCGCTGACGCCGCTGAGCCTGAAGCTCCAGGCGCTGTCGCGCGCGGTGAAGTCGCATCCGGACTCGCCGCTCGTGCCGATCATCGAAGCCCACGTGGAGACGGGGCACCGCCAGGTCCGCCGGCTCACGGAGCTGATGAACGACCTGCTGGACGTGTCGCGCATCAGCGCCGGCACCTTCCGCCTGCAGCGCGAGGAGGTGGACGTCGCGGAGGTGGTGCGCGAGGTGGCCGCGACGTTCGCGCCCAGGTTCGTCCTGGAGCACTGCGAGTTCCAGGTGGAAGCCCCGGAGTCGGTGCGCGGCTGCTTCGACCGGGTGCGGCTGGCGCAGGTGTTGGATCACCTGCTGGACAACGCCCTCAAGTACGGCCCCGGTACACCGGTGTCCGTGCGGCTCGTGGCGGATGGGCCCGTGGCGCGGCTCACGGTGCGCGACGGGGGCATCGGCATCTCGCCGGAGCAGCGGCCCCGCCTCTTCGAGCGCTACTGCCGCGCGGTGTCCGAGCGCCACTATGGCGGCCTGGGTTTGGGGCTCTACCTCACCCGCACCATCGTGGAGGCCGAGGGCGGGCGCGTGTCCCTGGACAGCCGCCTGGGCGAGGGCGCGACGTTCATGGTGGAGCTTCCGCTCACGCGCTCCTGAGCCGCTACGGCGCGCCCGTGCCGGGCGACTGGGGTGATGTCTGGAACATGCCCGCGAGGATGCGCTCGGCCGCGTCCGCGAGCAGATCCCTGGCCATGCGCGTCTCCTCGCCGAAGATGCCGCGTGACGTGTTCGCGTCCAGCACGTGCGTGGCGAGCAGCGCGAACGCCGCGGGCTCGTCGAACGTCGCCTCCGAGGTGAGCACGCGCTTGCCGGGCTGTTGATCCTCTTCGTGGAAGCGCCCCTCCCACGTGTCGCCCAGGGTGATGGAGAAGTACTGCGCGGCGACGTTGCCGGGCCGCGACATGTGCGAGGCGGCCACCACGGCGCGCAGCTGACCGCGCTCCTCGGCGGTCATCTGTCGTTTCCACGCCTCGACCGAGGCATGCATGGTGTCGATCTGATCCTTCGCCGCGTCCTCGGCGTTCTTCAGGAGGTCCGGCACCCGGGCGTGGATGAACGCGGAGAGCTCCGCCTGCGTCACGCGGTTCGCGGCCAGCACGGCGTCCACGAGCGCGAGCGACGCGTCGAGCAGGCGGTGCTGCCGCGCCAGGGCTTCGGCCGGAAGGCCTCTGTTGTCCAGGCTCATGCGCGAGGCGGTGATGAGCCGTCGCATCGTGGTGAGCCGCGTGCGCGTCTCTTCATCGAGCGCGTCCTTGCTGGCGAGCAGGACGTGGAGCGCGAGGGGCACGTGGGTGACGGCCTTGTACACGTGGTAGCGGCGCGTGCGCGCGGGCGCCTCGAAGCGCTGGCCGTCCTTGCGCAGGATGAGCACGTCGTCGATCTGCGCGATGACGGGCCCCATGCGGGACAGCACGGCCTCACGGCGCGCGGCGTACGCGTCGCGGAACGCCTGGTTGAGCACGGAGAGCGGATCCGCGGACTCCAGCGCCACGGTTCGCGCGACCTCGGAGGGCGGCTCGGGAGGAGGGGAAGGGGAG
>NZ_RAWF01000128.1:0-27758 GCF_003612075.1 Corallococcus sp. CA041A | reverse complement strand
GTGCTGGTGCCCATGGGGGACGACGCGGCCATGGCCCATGCCCTGGGGCGGGTGGTGTCGGACGCGAAGTGGCGGGACGGGCTGCGCCAGCGGGCCCTGGACCGGGCGGACGAGTTGTCCGCTGAACGGGCGCTCAAGGCCTGGGAGTCGCTGCTGGCGGAGGTCTGACGCGGGGGGCAGGAAAACCTTGCTCCCCTGGTTCTGCTTCCCAGAGGATTCGCCCCATCATGACGACGACGAACGAGACGCAGGGCCTCAACTTCCTCCAGGAAGTCGTTGAGGAGGACCGGCGGACGGGAAAGCACGGCGGACGCGTGCACACCCGCTTCCCGCCCGAGCCCAACGGCTACCTCCACATCGGCCACGCCAAAGCCATCGTGCTGAACTTCGGGCTGGCGCAGCAGTATGGCGGCAAGTGCAACCTGCGCCTCGACGACACCAACCCGCTCACCGAGGACACGGACTACGTGGAGTCCATCCAGCGCGACGTGCGCTGGCTCGGGTTCGACTGGGACGACCGGCGCTTCTTCGCGTCCGACTACTTCGACCGGCTCTACGCCTTCGCGGAGCAGTTGATTTCGCAGGGCCAGGCCTACGTGTGCAGCCTGTCGCCGGAGGAGATCTCCCAGTACCGCGGCAACTTCACCACGCCGGGCAAGGACAGCCCGTACCGCACGCGCACGGTGGAGGAGAACCTGGACCTGTTCCGCCGGATGAAGGCGGGCGAGTTCCCGGACGGCAAGCACACGCTGCGCGCCAAGATCGACATGACGTCGTCGAACCCCGTGCTGCGCGACCCGCCCATCTACCGCATCCGGCACGCGCACCACCACCGCACGGGCGACACATGGTGCATCTACCCGCTCTATGACTTCGCGCACTGTCTGTCGGACGCCATCGAGGGCATCACGCACTCCGTCTGTACGCTGGAGTTCGAGAACCGGCGCGTGCTGTACGACTGGATCGTCGACGCGCTGATCAAAGGCGACCGGCCCAACCAGTACGAGTTCGCGCGGCTGAACCTCACCTACGCGGTGATGAGCAAGCGCAAGCTGCTCCAGATGGTGCAGGAGAAGCGCGTCTCCGGCTGGGATGATCCGCGCATGCTGACCATCAGCGGCCTGCGTCGCCGGGGCTACACGCCCGCGTCGCTGCGCGACTTCGCGAAGCGCATCGGCGTGAGCAAGTCCGACAGCCTCATCGACATGGGCGTGCTGGAGCTGTCCATCCGGGACGACCTCAACGAGACGGCGCCGCGCGCCATGGCCGTCCTGCGTCCGCTCAAGGTGGTGCTGGAGAACTACCCGGAGGGCCAGACGGAGGAGCTGGAGACGGCGAACCACCCGAAGCGCGAGGACATGGGCACGCGCAAGGTGCCGTTCATGCGCGAGCTCTACATCGAGGCGGACGACTTCCAGGAGGTGCCGGAGAAGGGCTTCTTCCGCCTGGCGCCGGGCAAGGAGGTGCGCCTGCGCTCCGCGTACTTCATCAAGTGCGAGAAGGTCATCAAGGACGCGGCGGGCAACATCACGGAGCTGCGCTGCACGTATGACCCGGCCACGCGCGGTGGCGACTCGCCGGATGGCCGCAAGGTGAAGGGCACGCTGCACTGGGTGCCGGGCAACGCGCCCGTGGCGCAGGTGCGGCTGTTCGACCGGCTCTTCTCGGTGGAGGCGCCGGACAAGGACGAGACCAAGGACTTCAAGGAGTTCCTCAACCCGAACAGCCTGGAGACCCTCACCGGCGCGCGCGTGGAGCCGATGCTCGCGGACGCGAAGCCGGGCGACCGCTTCCAGTTCGAGCGCCTGGGCTACTTCTGCGCGGACGCGGTGGACTCCAAGCCGGGCGCGCCCGTGTTCAACCGCACGGTGACGCTCAAGGACTCGTGGGTGAAGGAGCAGAAGAAGTAGGGCGCTCCCTCCCACGCCGCTGAATCATCACGGAGCCCCGGGTGGAAGCACCCGGGGCTTCGTCGTTTCTCATGAGGGCGGCGTCTCGCGGGTCATCTCCACCATGGTGGGACGCCAGCCCAGCCGCGCGAACAGGCGTTGCGCGGCTTCGTTCTTCGCGGCGGTGTGGAGCACCACGCGCGGCGCGCCCATCTCCGTGAGCCGCTGCACCATGGCCTCCGCGAGCAGCCGGCCGGTGCCGGTGCCGCGCGCCTTCGCCTCCACCCAGATGTCGTGCAGGGCGCCGCACTTGTCGAGGAGCATGTTCCAGTCCACGCCCTCCAGCCGGCCGTAGCAGTAGCCGACCACTTCGCCGTCCAGCTCGGCCACGAGCACCGCGGCCTCCTGCGGACGGCGCGCCTCCTTGCCCAGCCACCAGCGGTAGCCGGACTCCACGTCGTCCGGGATCATGAAGCGCTGCGGGTCGAAGCCGTGGTGCTGGCGCGCGAGCGCCGCGCCCATGCGGCCCAGCGCGGGCGCGTCCAGGTCCTTCGCGGGGCGGATGGTGACGGGCATGCGTTCTCCAGGAAGCGGGTGTCCGCTCCAGGTTGCGCATCGAGGGCCGCGTCTGTCGAAGCCTTCTGGCGAAAAGTGCTCAGCCGCCCACGCGGAAGGGGGCCCGGCGTCGCCTAACGGGCCTTCGCGCGCATCTGGGGGGCGGCGCGCTTGCCCTCGCGCAGGGTGGAGCGGGCCATCTCCACCAGGCCCCAGCCGGCCACGAGGGCGAACACCGCGCCTCCGAGTGCCAACAGGTAGTTCACGAGGCCCGTGTCTCCGCACTGGAGGCACGCCACGGACGGGTCCTCCGGCTCGTAGTGCAGCGTCACCGGGGCGCCGGCCGCGTAGTGGTGCGACACCGCCTGCGCGTCCGCGAGCCCGCCCGCGCCGTGGCCGTCGAAGGCCACCGTGTCGGAGGTGTACGGGACGCCGTTCACCTCGTAGCGGTAGCTCACGTCCGGGCGGAAGCTCACCGCGCGCTTGCTGCGCAGCGTCTCCACGCGGGAGCTCACCACGGTGCCCTGCACGGTGGGCCAGTCCTTGCTCACCTTCGAGCGGTACACCATCCGGCCGCCCGCGAACGCCAGCGCCACGCCGATGCCCAGCAGGGCCAGCCCCATCAGCCACTTCATCATCGTACGAGTCCTTGCTTGCCTCCCGCCGCGCTGCCCGGGCGAGGAAGGCGAATCCGCCTCGGAAGTGCAGTCCCCGGGCCAGGGCCGCTACCCCTGAGGGAGGGAGCCGCGAGGCGGGGCAGATTTCCCCACGGGGGCAATTCGCCCCGGTAGACTCACGGGCCTCCATGTCCGCACTCGCCCAAGAGCTTGAAGTGGCCCGGCGCATCGCCCGCCAGGCTGGTGACATCCTCCTGCAGGTCTACGCCACGGACTTCTCCGTCACGGACAAGGCCGGAGGCGCCGGGCCCGTCACGGTGGCGGACGAGCGCGCCAACGCCTTCATCGTGGGCGAGCTGCGCAAGGCCTTCCCGGCGGACGGCGTGGTGGCGGAGGAGAAGGAGGATGTCTCCGACGCCAAGCGCTTCAGCCGCTGCTGGTTCGTGGATCCGCTCGACGGCACGCAGGAGTTCGTGAACCGCAACGGCGAGTTCGCCATCCACATCGGCCTCGCCGTGGAGGGCCGGGCGGCGCTGGGCGTCGTCTACCGCGCGGTGGGGGACGTCCTGTACTCCGGCGTGGTGGGCGAGCAGGGCTACGTGGAGGACCCGCAGGGCCGCCGCGCGCTGCGCGTGTCGGACGTGGCGGACCCGGCGCAGCTGCGGCTCGTGGTGTCGCGCTCGCACCGCTCGAAGACGACGGACGCGGTGGTGCAGCGGCTGGGCATCACGAAGGAGCGGGAGTCCGGCTCGGTGGGGCTCAAGTGCGGCCTCTTGGCGGAGGCCCACTGCGACCTCTACGTGCACGTGAGCGACAAGAGCTACCGCTGGGACAACTGCGCGCCGGAGGCCGTCATCCGCTCCGCGGGCGGCGTGCTCACGGACCTGGCGGGCGACGCGTACCTGTACGACGGCTCCGAGCTCCAGAACCGCCGGGGCCTGCTCGCGTGCAACGCCGCCGCCTTCGACAAGGTGCTGCCCGTGGCTGCACAGGTGGCCCGCGAGGCCGGCCTGCTGAAGTAGTCAGCGCGTCTGGACCGCGCGGCACAGCTCGCCGTACAGCCGCGCGAGGTCCGGGAGTTGGTAGCTGGCGTTGAGCCCGCTGGGATTGGGCAGCACCCACAGTCGCGTGTCGCCCAGCGTCTCCTTCTGCGGTCCGAACTTCGCCTTTGGCCGCGAGAAGGCGGTGCGGTACGCGCCCAGCCCCAGCACCGCGAGGTACTTCGGACGGTAGCGTTTCACCTTGCGCGCCAGCGACTTCGCGCCTTCCGCGTAGTCCTCCGCGCCCAGCTGGTCCGCGCTCGCCGTGGCCCGGTCCACCACGTTGGTGATGCCCAGGCCCAGCGTCAGGAGCTCCGCCTGTTCCGCCGGCTTCAGGAGGCGCGGGGTGAAGCCCGCCGCGTGCAGTGACGGCCAGAAGCGGTTGCCCGGCCGCGCGAAGTGCACACCCACCACCGCGGAGTAGAGGCTGGGGTTGATGCCGCAGAAGAGCACCCGCAGGTCCGGTGCCAGCAGGTCCGGCATGGTGCGGCCGGTGGCGGCGAACAGCTCGTCCTTCGTGGGGCGGTGGAGCTTCATGGAGTGGGCAATCCAGGGCGGAACCTAGCGGGTCGGGTGCCGCCTCGCACGTCCATGCGCCTGGACGCGGTCCGGGCGGGGAAGGGGACGGATGCCTTTCCCAGCGACAGCGCCCGGTCCTCGGGGGCAGAGTGACACCTCGTGTCCGCATCGACATCGTCCGAGCCCTCGCGGCTGACGCACAGGCACTGGCTCGCGCTCGCGGTGGCCGTGTTGCCGTTGGCGCTCTACGCGTTCTCTCCTCGCGAGGGCGACCTGCCGCTGTACTTCCGGACGGCCCGCGCGTTCCTGGATGGCGCGGTCCCCAACCGCGACTTCCGCTTCGAATACCCGCCCTACGCGCTCCTGTGGTTCGTGCCCGCGACGTGGGCAGGTGGCGACCTGCGTGGCTTCATCCTCGCGTTCGGCCTCCAGCTCACGCTCATCGACGCGTTCATCAAGTGGCTGCTGCTGTCCGAGGGCGTGCGCCGGTGGGGCACGGCCTGGCGCGCGTGGGTTCCGTTCGCGGCGTACTCCGTCGTCAGCTGGCTCCAGAGCGTGCACTACCTCAAGCGCTACGACCTCATCCCCGCCGCGCTCGCGCTGGCCGCGTTGGTGGCCCTGATGCGCCGGCGCGAAGGCCAGGCGGGCGCGTTGCTCGCGGTGGGCACCGTCACCAAGCTGTACCCGGCCGTGCTCGTGCCGCTGGCCCTGGCCGTGTGCTGGCGCCGGGGCTCGAAGCCGACGCGGGCCCTGCTCACCGGACTGATCGCGGGCGTGCTGCCGCTCTTTCCCATGAGTCTCGTGTGGCCATGGTGGCGGTTCGCGGCCTTCCACGTCGAGCGGGGGCTCCAGGTGGAGGCCTTCAGCGCGGGCCTGCTCTGGGCCGCGCACCTGATGGGCTTCGCCCACGTCCAGTGGGTCCACGCTCCCGCCGCCTATGAGCTGCACGGCGCGGACGCCGAGATGGTTCGCGCTGTCACCCGCCAGGTGTGGATCGCGGGCCTGCTGCTGGCCGTGGCGGTGTCCGTGCGCGCCGCGTGGCGCAGGCCTCCCGTGCACATCGAGGACCTGGCCCGGCTGACGCTGGTGCCGCTCGTGGCCTTCGTCATCCTCAACCCGGTGTTGAGCCCGCAGTACCTCATCTGGCTCACCGGGGCCGCCGCGCTCGCGCTGCTCTCCGGAACGGTGGCACCGTCCGCCGTGCTGCTGGTGGCCGCCGCCATCACGCGCGGGCTCTTCGCGGGCAGCACCTACAAGACGGGCTGGCAGCCGTCATTCACGCTGCTGCTCTTCGCACGCAACGCGATGGTGCTCTACGCCGGGCTCGCCTGGGCCCGCGAGGCCTGGCGGTGGGGACGCCCTGGAGCCACGGCGCTTCCGGAGGCGAAGGACGCACCCGCGCCGACACCGCCCCCCTGAAGCCCGGTTGCCTGCTCTCCGTGGACCGGAGCACCGCTGCGAAGCCGGGCGCTCGTGGTTACAGGGAAGGCATGGCCCGTCCGGTGAACGTCAACGCCATGCTGCCCATCGAGGTGGAGTTCCAGCGCGAGCGCGCCTCCGGGTTGCGCCGCTCCGGCGACAAGCTGGAGGGCGCCCTCGCCCTGGTGGCCCAGGCGGAGAAGGAGCTGCGCGCCCTGCATGGCCTGTCGCGCATGGAGCGCTACGCGGCGTACCGCGCGCTCTGGAAGGAAGCGGAGCGGCTGCGCTGGAACCTCACCGTGCAGCGCGAGGCCTGTGGCCTGCGCAACCACAGCGACCTGGACCTCATCTACCCGCTGCCGCCCCTGCTGAGGGAGTGACGTTCACGGCGAGGTGCGCCACGCGGCGACGGCGAAGAGTGCCCAGCCAGCGAGGAAGGCCAGTCCGCCCAGCGGCGTGATGGCGCCCAGCACTCGCACGCCGGACAGGGCGAGCGCGTACAGGCTGCCAGAGAACAGGACGATGCCCGCGAGCATCGCCCAGCCCGCGGACTCCAGGAGCGCGGAGGGTCGCACCGTGCCCAGGAGCCCCACCGCCACCAGCGCGAGCGCGTGGTACATGTGGTAGCGCGCCCCGGTTTCGAAGATGACCTGCAGGTCCTGCGCGAGCCGGGCCTTCAGCGCATGCGCCCCGAAGGCGCCCGCCGCCACGGACAGGAAAGCGTTCACCGCGCCCACCACGATCCACCACCGCATCATCGAGTGCCTTTCTTCGCGCGCTTGACTGCGGCACGCTACACCGCGCCTCACGGCAGCGTCCTGGTTGAACACGCACCCGCCCCAGCCGCGCCCATCCCCGATGATGACTTCCCCTTCCTTCCAGCCGACCCCGTCGATTCCCTTCGAGCTGCGCCAGTCCCCCATCCAGGGCACGGGCGCCTTCGCCACCCGCCGCATCCGCAAGGGCGCGCGCATCATCGAGTACATCGGTGAGCGCATCACCCAGGCCGAGGCGGACGCCCGCTACGACGACGAGTCGATGGAGCGCCACCACACGTTCCTCTTCAACCTGGACGACGACACGGTGTTGGACGCGGGGACCCTCCACAACGAGTCGCGCTACATCAACCACTCGTGCGAGCCCAACTGCCAGTCGCTCATCGACAAGGGCCGCATCCACATCTACGCGCTGCGTGCCATCGAACCGGGGGAGGAGCTGTCGTACGACTACGCGTACGAGCGCTCCCCGGAGATGGAAGCCGACGCCGAGTCGCTCTACGTCTGCCGCTGTGGCACTCCCTCCTGCCGGGGCACCATCCTCGCCCCGGAGAAGAAGGCCCCCGCGCGGCGCAAGAAGGCCGCGCCGAAGTCCAAGTCGACCTCCAAGACCCAGGTCGCGTCGAAGTCCAAGTCCAAGGCCGCCAAGAAGTCGAAGGCCGCGCCGCCGGCCGCCGCGAAGAAGAAGCGGGGCACCCAGCGCGCGAAGTCTCCGGGCCGCGGACGCCGCGCCGCGAGCTGAAGCCTCAAACGGAAGCGCGCGCGCTCAGGAGCCGGGCATTAGAGTGGAAGCGTGAAAGACGTCCTGCGCTTCCTGCTCACCGAGGCCCCTGACTTCCCGTCGCTCGACTCCGTGGACGCCTGGTGGCGACGGCACCTCGCGGTGCTGCCGCGCTTCCAGGTGCCCGCGGACCTGGCGCTCGCCAGCGGCTTCCGGATGGACCGGATGGGGTTCGCTTTCTCCTCCGGCTACCAGGCCGCGCTGCGCTCGCTCTTCCCCCAGCTCCCGGCGGACCGGCGCGCCGCGCTCTGCGCCACGGAGACGGGTGGCGGGCACCCGAGCGCCATCGAAACGAAGCTCACGCCGAAGGGCGCGGGCTGGACGCTCGATGGCGTGAAGACCTACGTCACGCTGGGCACGCACGCGGAGGTGCTGCTGGTGGTCGCCTCCGAGGGCCGCGATGCCCAGGAGCGCAACCGCCTGCGCATGGTGCGGCTGGACGCGAGCACGCCCGGGGTGACCGTGGAGCCGCTGCCGCCGCTGGGCTTCGTGCCGGAGGTGCCGCACGCGGTGCTGCGGTTGGATGGCGTGGAGGTGGCGCCGGAGGACGTGCTGCCCGGAGATGGCTACACCCGCTACCTCAAGCCGTTCCGCACGGTGGAGGACTGCCACGTCAACCTGGCGGTGCTGGGCTGGCTGGTGAAGGTGGCCCGCCGCTGCGGCTGGCCGGTGGCGCTGCGCGAGGAGCTGGTCGCCATCGCGGTGATGATCCACGCGATTGCCCTGGAGGACCCCAGCGACCCGGCCGTGCACGTGGCGCTGGGCGGCGCGCTCGCGCAGCTGCACCGCGCGCTGGAGCGCTGCGAGGTGGCCTGGGAGGGCGTGGATGTGGAGATGCGCGAGCGGTGGCAGCGCGACCGGCGCCTGCTCGACCTGGCGTCCAAGGTTCGCGCGAAGCGGCTGGAGGTCGCGCGCCAGCGGCTGGCCGGCGGCGCGGGCGACGACTGAGCCGGGACGCTCGGGAGCGCCCCGGTCCAGAACCTCACGCCTTAGTAGAAGCGGTTGCCCTCGTTCCAGCCGCTCGCGTCCGTGAACGCCGTGCTGAACGTGGAGAACGCGCTCAGGGTCGTGCCACTGGAACGCCACACGGCGAAGGTCCCCGCCGGGTCTCGCGCCAGCAGGTCGTCGAAGCCGTCCCCATTGAGATCCATGGGGAAGTAGCGGTGGCCGAACTTCCAGCCCGCCCCATTCCTGAAGTGCGCCTCGATGCGGGTCGCGTCCTCGTTGAGCCTCGTCCCGTTCGAGCGCCAGAACTTCAGGTCTCCATTGGTGCGTCGCACCGCCAGGTCGTCACGGTGATCGCCGTTGACGTCCATCACGATGAAGCGATGGCCTTCGTCCCAGCCGCGCGCGTTGTCCAACTCGGTGGAGAACGTGTTGGAGAAGGCGAGCACCGAGCCATTGGAGCGCCACACCTCGAAGGCTCCCCAGCTGTCGCGGGTCACCAGCTCCTTCGCTCGGCGGCCCGTCGGAGAGACTGCACCGTCGACGTCCATGACGAAGAAGCGGTGGCCTTCATTCCACCCGTTGGTGTCGCTGAAGCGGGTGGTGAACGCGGCGCTGTAGGCCAGCGTCAGGCCGTTGGAGGCGTAGACCTCGAAGGCGCCATTGGCGTAGCGGGCCAGGAGGTCATCCTTCCCGTCGTCGTTGACGTCCATGACGAAGAAGCGGAGTCCCTCGTTCCAGCCGTTGGCATCCGTGAAGGCCGTGCTGGTGGTGCCGGCGAACGTGAACGTCGTGCCGTTGGACACCCAGGTGTCGAAGCCGCCAAAGGCGTTGCGCGCCAGCAGGTCGCTCTTGCCGTCGCCCGTGACGTCAGCCACCAGGAACCGGTTCCCGTCGTTCCAGCCCCAGGCGTCGGTGTACCCGGTGGAGAAGGAGCCCGAGTAGACCAGCGCGCTGCCATTGGAAAGCCAGACGTCGAAGGTGCCATCCGCATGCCGGGTGAGCATGTCGTCCATGGCATCGCCGTTGATGCGCATCCGCTGGAAGGACTGACGCGCGCCAGGAGTCACGCGCTCTCCGTAGAACTGCTGGACCCCCGCCCGGTCCCACTCGCTCAGCTCGCCGTCGCCGTTGCGGAGCGGGTTGCAGTAGTGCATGACGGAGTACACGTCCCAGGGCCCCACCGTCACGTCGCCATTCGATGACTGGGTAGCGCAGGTGTCACCTGGAGGCTTGTCTTCCCGGTTCTGCTCATGCGCGAAGCCGAGCGCATGGCCCAGTTCGTGGATGACCGTCGAGCGCACGCAGCGCTCCCGGGTGAAGTTAGACGGGCACTGCCAGCTCTGCCAGAGGTTGAAGTGGACGCCACGCACCCGGCCGGCGAGGTGGTGCCCGAACACATCTGTAGCCCCGCCATCATCCCGGAACTCCATCCGGAGGCCCTGGTTGTTGGAGGAGTTGCAACGGTTCCATCCCGTGAGGGTGATGTTGGCCTCCGTGCCCCAGCTGTCCTCCCACGCTTCACGGGCCCACTGCTTCTCCACGTCGTCCCCTGCGTCCTCCCAGCACACGGGGATCGTCATCGGGGTGAACCAGAGGGACTCGGTAATCACGTACAGCTCTTGCTTCGCGGAGGTCGTGAGGACCGGAGCCGCTTCGGCCGGCGCCGTCCTGTCCGAATCACAGCCGGCCAACGTGAGCGCGAGCAGTCCAACAGACTTTGCAAACACTTGCTTCAACGGGAACTCCTTCACCACGGGGTGGGAATGGAGTGTGTCTGGACTTGGGCTTGAAAAGCCAGCTCAAATCCCTGCACGTCCGCGTGACGCTTCCGTGACTGCGTCCGCCGACGCCCGGTGGCGTGTCCACGTCACCGGGGGGCCTGGTGGGTGTGACTAGTAGAAGCGATTGCCGGCGTTCCAGCCGTTCGCGTCCGTGAACGGCGTGGGGAACGTCGAGTAGTAGGCTAGGTTCCAGCTATTGGAACGCCACACGGCGAAGTCCCCTGAGGGGTCGCGCGCCAGGAGGTCGTCCCAGCCATCCCCATTGAGGTCCATGGGGAAGAAGCGGTGGCCAAACTTCCAGTTCGCCCCTGTCCGGAAGGGCGTCTCGAGGCGGGGAGGATCCTCCTCGATGAGGAACGTCCCGTTCGAGCGCCAGAACACAAGCTCTCCATCAGAACGTCGCACCGCCAGGTCGTCACGGTGATCGCCGTCGGGGTCCATCACGATGAAGCGATGGCCGTCGTCCCAGCCGCGCGCGTGGGTCAACCGGGTGGAGAACGTGTTGGCGAAGGCGAGCACCGAGCCATTGGAGCGCCACACCTGGAACACGCCCGCGCGGTCGCGGGTCACCAACTCCTTCGCGCGGCGGCCTGTCGCAGAGACTGCGCCGTCGATGTCCATGACGAAGAAACGGTGGCCTTCGTTCCACCCGTTGGTATCCGTGAGGAGTGTGGTGAACGCGGCGCTGTAGGCC
Source organism: Corallococcus sp. CA041A (assembly GCF_003612075.1). NCBI lineage: Bacteria > Pseudomonadati > Myxococcota > Myxococcia > Myxococcales > Myxococcaceae > Corallococcus > Corallococcus sp. CA041A. The sequence continues at coordinate 16,739 of NZ_RAWF01000128.1, read as the reverse complement.
AGCGTCAGGCCGTTGGAGGCGTAGACCTCGAAGGCGCCATTGGCGTAGCGGGCCAGGAGGTCATCCTTCCCGTCGTCGTTGACGTCCATGACGAAGAAGCGGAGTCCCTCGTTCCAGCCATTGGCATCCGTGAAGGCGGTGCTCGTGGTGCCCGCGTACGTGAACGTCGTGCCGTTGGACACCCAGGTGTCGAAGCCGCCAAAGGCGTTGCGTGCCAGCAGGTCGCTCTGGCCGTCGCCCGTGACATCGGCCACCAGGAACCGGTTGCCGTCGTTCCAGCCCCAGGCATCGGTGTACCCGGTGGGGAAGGAGCCCGCGTAGGCCAGCGTGAGGCCTGTGGAAAGCCAGATGTCGAAGGTGCCATCCGCGCGCCGGGCGAGCAGGTCGTCCTTGGTATCGCTGTTGATGCGCATCCGCTGGAAGGACTCACGCGCGCCAGGAATCACGCGCGCGCCGTAGTACTGCTGGACCCCCGCCCGGTCCCAGTAGCTCAGCTCACCGTCGCCGTTGCGGAGCGGATTGCAGGAGTGCATGACGGAGTCCCTGTCCCAGGACCCCACCGTCACGTCGCCATTCGAGCCCTGGGGGGCGCAGATGATCTGCGAAGGCTTGTCCGTCCGGTTCTCCTCATGCGCGAAGCCGAGTGCGTGGCCCAGTTCGTGGATGGCCGTCGAGCGCACGCATTGTTTCCGGTTGAATTCAGTCGTGCAGTTCTCGCTCACCCAGGTGTTGAGCTGGACGCCGTACCCCAGACCATTGAGCAGGGTGCCGAGATGCACCACGTGGGCGCGAGCGTCCCGCATGTTCATCCGGAGGCCCTGGGCGTTGGATGCGGTGCAAGGGCCCCATCCCGTGAGGGTGATGTTGGCCTCCGCGCCCCAGGTGTCTTCCCACGCTTCTTTGGCCCACTGCTTCTCCTCCGTGTTCCCCGTCTCCTCCCAGCACACGGGGATCGTCGTCGGAGTGGACCAGAGGGTGCTCGTTGCCACGTACAGCGCTTGCTTCGAGGAGGTCGTGAGGACCGGGGCCTGTTCAGCGGGCGCCGGCGTTTTGGAATCACAGCCGGCCAGTGCGAGCGCGAGCAGTCCAATAGACTTCGCAAACACTTGCTTCAACGGGAACTCCTTCACCACGGGGTGGGGAATGGAGTGTGTCTGGACTTGAGCCTGGAAGGCCAGCTCAATCCCTTGCACGCACGCGTGATGCTTTCGTGACCAGGGACCGCGGGCACCCGGTGGCGTTTCTCACGTCACCGGGGGTCCTGGTGGATGTGACTAGTAGAAGCGATTGCCCTCGTTCCAGCCGTTCGCGTCCGTGAACGGCGTGGGGAACGTCCAGAGTTGGATCAGGCTCGTGCCAGTGAAATTCCACACGGTGAAGGTCCCCGACGGCTCACGCGTCAGGAGTTCCAGCCGGCCGCTTCCATCGAGGTTCATGGGGAAGAAGCGGTGGCCGAACTTCCAGCCCGCCCCCGTCCGGAATGGCGTCTCGGCGCGTGCCGCTTGCTCGACGAGCGCCGTCCCGTTGGAGCGCCAGAAGGACAGGTCTCCATCGGAACGCCGCGCCACCAGGTCGTCGCGGTTGTCGTAGTCGACGTCCATCACGATGAAGCGATGGCCCTCGTCCCAGCCGCGCGCGTTGTTCAGCATCGTGGAGAACGCGCTGGCGTAGACGAGCACCGAGCCATTGGAGCGCCACACCTCGAAGGCGCCGCCTCCGTCGCGAGTCAGCAACTCCTTCGAGCGGCGGCCCGTCGTGGGAGAGATGGCACCGTCGATGTCCATCACGAAGAAGCGGTGCCCCTCGTTCCACCCTTCATCGTCGCGGAAGCGGGTGGTGAACGCGGCGCTGTAGGTCAGCGTCAGCCCGTTGGAGGTGTAGACCTCGAAGGCGCCGTTGGCGTAGCGGGCCAGGACGTCATCCTTCCCGTCGCCGTTGACGTCCATGACGAAGAAGCGGTGGCCTTCGTTCCAGCCGTTGACATCCGTGAGGGCCGTGCTGGTGGTGCCGGCGTACGTGAACGTCGTGCCGTTGGACACCCAGGTGTCGAAGCCGCCAAAGGCGTTGCGTGCCAGCAGGTCGCTCTGGCCGTCACCCGTGACGTCAGCCACCAGGAACCGGTTGCCGTCATTCCAGCCCCAGGCGTCGGTGTAGCCGGTGGAGAAGGAGCCCGAGTAGACCAGCGCGCTGCCATTGGAGAGCCAGATGTCGAAGGTGCCATCCGCGCGCCGGGCGAGGAGGTCGTCCCTGGCGTCGCCGTTGATGCGCATCCGCTGGAAGGACTCACGCGCGCCGGGCAGTTCGCGCGCTCCGTAATATTGCTTGACCCCCACCCGGTCCCAGTAGCTCAGCTCGCCGTCGCCGTTGCGGACCGGATTGCAGTAGTTCATGACGGAGTCCCAGTCCCAGGGACCCACTGTCACATGGCCTTCCGACCCCTGGGTATCGCAGGTGGCCGTCGGAGGCCTGTCATCCCGGTTCTGCTCATGCGCGAAGCCGAGCGCATGGCCCAGTTCGTGGATCACCGTCGAGCGCACGCAGCGCTTCCGGGTGAAGAGTCCGTCTTCGTCGCATTGGCCATTCGGCCACAAGTTGAAGTGGACGGCGCGCTCCTGGCCCTGAAGGAAGTACCCGAGATGATCCACGGCCGCGCCTTGATTCCGGAACTCCATCCGGAGGCCGTGGTCATTGGAGGAGTTGCAGCGGTCCCATCCCGTGAAGACGAAGTTGGCCTCCGCGCCCCAGCTGTCCTCCCACGCCTCACGCGCCCACTGCTTCTCCAGGTCGTTCCCCGCGTCCTCCCAGCACACCGGGACTGTCGTCGGGATGTACCAGATGGCGTCGGTGGCCACGTACAGCTCTTGCTCCGCGGAGGTCGTGACGACCGCAGCTGCTTCGGTCTCCGCCATCCTGTCCGAATCACAGCCGGCCAACGCGAACGCGAACAGTCCAACAGACTTCGCAAACACTTGCTTCAACGGGAACTCCTTCACCACGGGTGGGGAATGGAGTGTGTCTGGACTTGAGCCTGGAACGCCAGCTCAAGCCCGGCACGTCAGCCATTCCCCGACCCGGGAATTCCCGGATGCCGTGTCAGTACCGCCCGCCGCCCACCGCGGAGACGAGGGCGGACAGGACGCGGTTCTCCACGCCCCAGACGGCCTTGTTCACGCCCTTCACGCCCGCGCCGCGCATGTAGTCCGTGAAGTCGTGCAGCGCGGTGGAGCGCTGCATGCGCTCGCCGCTGGCGGCGTAGAGCAGCGGCGTGTTCGGCGCGCCCGTGAGGCCCAGGTCCGGACAGGCTTCGGACAGCGCCGCCCGGTCGATGCCCGTCACCGCGGACATCATGGCCACGGTGAAGTGGTGCACGGGCAGCTCGCGCGCGTTGGGCACGCGCTCCAGCACCTTCGCGCGCGTCTTCGGGTCGGTGGCCAGCTGGGGCAGCGTCACCCGGGACATCTCCAGGATCTGCTCGTTGGTGATGTGCTTGTTGTCCAGGATGGCCCGGTCAAACAGGCTCTGCGGCGTGTCACCCTTGATGGTGATGTTCACGTCGGACATGCGCTGACGCATGGTCTGGATGGCGCGACCCACCTCCGTGTTGGGACCGCCGCGCCAGGACCCCGGCGTCGCCTGCACCGGCGCCATCGTCGCGCGGGTCCGCGCCAGCTCCGCGCGGTTGAGCACGTCCGCGCGAGACGCCGCGGTGGCCTGGTTGGTCCGGGCGGGCTGCGCGGCCGGCGCCTGCGTGCGGGCCGGAGCGACGGAGGGAGCGGCGGGACGGTTGCGGATCTCGGTCATGGATGTGCCTTCTACCCTGGACTTCGGAGTACCGGATTATCGCAGGGAGGGCAGGGGAGTTGCCTTGCGCGGCCCCCTGGCGCGTGCGTTCCGCCTACGTCCCGGTATGGTGCGCGCCATGTCCCCGCGCCTACCCACCCAGTTCGCCGATCTCCTCACTCCGAAGGGCCGACGCATTCTCGAAGGCCGAGACTCCGAGACGTGCGGCGCGCTCCTGGACCCCACGAGGCCCTTCATCGCGCTGCAGGGCGTCATCGACGTGAAGAAGGCGGCGGCTGCGCGGGACATCCTGGATGCCGCGCTGCGTGACACGCTCGTGACCATGGAGGACCCCATCCCCGAGGACTCCATCTCCGGCATGGTGGAGAACTACACGGAGGCGCTGCCCAAGACGGTTCGCGTGCGGACCGCGCTCCTGGAGAGCCGGCGCTCGCGGTCGTGGCGCGCGGCGGAGGCGGTGGGGCTGAGGGCGCTCCTGCGCTCGGACACGTTCGCGGCCTTCGCGGCGACGGTGAGCGGCCGGCCGCTCAAGCGGGGCTGGGGCATCCAGGTGCTCTGCTACGGCCCGGGCGACTACACGGGCCCGCACAATGATCACCACCCGGAGGAGGCGGACGCGCGCGACGGCTACGTGGACATGCACGTGAGCCTCACCCTTCCCGCCGTGGACCACCAGTACCTCGTGTACGCGAAGGACGGGCACTTCTCCGAGCTCACCAAGGTCAGCACCGTGGGCGGCGTCACCGTGTACCGGCTGCCCTTCTGGCACTACACGACCCCGCTCGCCGCGAAGCCGGGCAAGGAGGACGCGGCGCGCCGCTGGGTGCTCCTGGGCACCTTCCTGGATGCCGCGCCCGGGACGCGCCCTTCCTCCACCGTCCTGCCGGCGGGCGCCCCTCCGCCTGTCCGGGCCGTGACAGTCGGACGTGGCACCGGGGCCGGACGGCGTTAGCGTGCCGGGCCCATGAGCCCGACTGACATCGACACGCAGGCCAACGACCTCCTCCAGTACATCGACGCGTCGCCCACGCCGTACCACGCCGTGCGCGAGACGGCGCGCCGCCTCACCGCCGCGGGCTTCCGTGAGCTGGACGAGCGCGAGTCCTGGTCGCTGAAGCCCGGTGACAAGGTCTTCGTCATCCGCGGCGACACGAGCATCGCGGCCTTCCAGCTGGGCACGAAGCCCGTGGACACCACCGGCTTCCGGCTGGTGGGCTCGCACACGGACTCGCCCAACCTGCGCCTCAAGCCCAACGCGGCCGTCAACCGCCACGGCTACCAGCAGCTGGGCGTCGAAATCTACGGCGGGGTGCTGCTGCACACGTGGACGGACCGCGACCTGTCGCTCGCGGGCCGCGTGGTGGCGCTGCACAACGGCCGCCCCCAGCATCACCTGGTGGACTTCCGCCGGCCGCTCCTGCGCGTGCCCAACCTGGCCATCCACCTCAACCGCGGCGTCAACACGGAGGGGCTGAAGCTCAACCCCCAGGATCACATGGTGCCGGTGCTGGGCCTGGAGAGCGCGGGCCCCGCGGAGCTGAAGACGCTGCTGGTGGAGGAGCTGGGCCGCTCGGGCGTGAAGGCCGCCGCGGACGACCTGCTGGGCTACGACCTGTGCCTCTACGACTTGCAGCCGTCCACCCGCTCCGGCCTGCACGGTGAGTTCCTCCACGCGCCCCGCCTGGACAACCTGGCCAGCTGCCACACCGGGCTCACCGCGCTCTTGAAGGACACCGGCCCGCGCGAGGCCACGGTGGGCGTGGTGCTCTATGACCACGAGGAGTGCGGCAGCCGCAGCGCGCAGGGCGCCGCATCGCCGTTCCTGAAGGACCTGATGGAGCGCATCGTCCAGGCGCACTCGGATGGGCGCGCGGACGCGTTCCACCGCGCCATCCGCCGCTCGTTCATGGTGAGCGCGGACATGGCGCACGCGGTGCACCCCAACTACGCGTCCATGCACGAGCCCAAGCACCAGCCGCAGCTGGGCGGTGGCCCGGTCATCAAGTCCAACGTGAACCAGTCCTACGCGACGGACGGCGAGTCGTGGGCGCACTTCGCGGCGCTGTGCAAGGAGGCGGGCGTCACGCCGCAGCACTTCGTCACCCGCACGGACCTGGGCTGCGGCAGCACCATTGGCCCCATCTCCGCGGGGCAGCTGGGCATCCGCACGGTGGACGTGGGCAACCCCATGCTGTCCATGCACTCCATCCGCGAACTGGCCGCCGCGTCCGACGTGGCCCGCATGGTGGCGGTGCTGTCGCGCTTCTTCGCCTGAGCCCGGGCGCCTGACGGCGCCATGAGCGGCAAAAGAAAGAGGCGGGCCCGGTGGTGACACCGGACCCGCCTCGGATGTTTCAGGAAGCTTTCAGCGGAAGCCTAGTTCACGCCCACCGCGGTCCAGGCGTCCTTCACCTTCTGCACCTGGTTGGAGTCCGCGCCGTACAGGTCCGTGGCGGACTTGATGGTGGCCTCGCGGGCCTGCGCGAACGTCGTCTTCGGCGTCATGTACGTGGTGAGGGCGCGGCCGAAGATCTTCAGGCCGTCCTCCATGCCGATGCCGCCCTTCACTTCCAGGCCGGACGTCTTGTTCTTGCCGCCCTCGACCAGCAGGTAGAAGGCGTTGTTGGAGATGCCGCTGGAGCCGTGCACCTCCGTCTGCTTCGGGTAGTTCTTGTAGTTGTCGACCGAGTAGTTGTCCTTGGTCGGGTCGTTCATGTAGCGCAGGCCGTCCTCGGAGTCGCCGTTGTTCGGCGTCCACGCGGCCTCGCCCACGGTCCAGTTCCACTTGGCCTCGGGGTTGTTCTGCGCCGCGTACCACTCCACGCCCGTGCCGATGATGTCGGAGAAGGACTCGTTCAGGCCGCCGGACTCGCCGCTGTAGATGAGGCCCGCGGTGCGCTCGGTGAGGCCGTGCGCGATTTCGTGGCCCGCGATGTCCAGCGTGGTGAGCGGGCCGGACTGCTTCCCGTCGCCGTCGCCGTAGCTCATCTTCTCGCCGTCCCAGTACGCGTTCACGTAGTTGTTCTTCACGTGCACGTAGTTGACGAGCTTCTCACCGGCGCCGTCGATGGAGTCACGGCCCAGGACGTTCTTGAGGAAGTCGTAGGTCGTGGCCGCGCCGTAGTGCGCGTCGATGCCGGCCTTGGCGCGCGCCGGGTCGGTGGCCTCGCCCCACTTGTCGTTGTCGTCGGAGATCTTCGTCTGGCCGGACGCGGTGGACTTGTTGTTCGCGTCGTAGGTCACGATGCCCTTGCCGCGCGTCGAGTCCTCCAGCGAGTACGTGCCGTCCGCTTCCTTCTTGGTCTTCAGGTCCACGTGGCCGCTGTACATCGTCAGGTCGTCCGCGGTGCCCGTGGGCGGGTTCTGCGGATCCGTCGGAGGCGTGGTCTCCTTCGCGGTGATGTTCAGGCTCCAGTTGTTCAGGGTGCCCGTGTCACGCGCGGCCTTGTCCTCGACCGTGACCGTCCACTCGCCCTTGGCGCTCTCGCCCTTGAAGGCCTCGGAGAGGTCGAACGAGCCCGCGATGTCGTCCTTGGAGCCGCCCTTGCGGTCCTGCAGCACGGCGGACTTGCCGGAGGGGCTGGTCACGGTGACCTTCAGGTCGCCGCTCCAGGTGTGCTTGATGTTCAGGTCCACGGACAGCTTGTCGACCGTGACGCCGTCCGGGATGTTGATCTTCGACTGGACCTGACCCTTGTCCGGGATGGCCACGTTCGGGCTGGCCGTGCCGTTGACCTGCAGCTGCGCCGCGGCGGACTTCGACCAGCCGCCGATCTTGTTGAAGCTCTCCAGCACCTTCCCCGTGTTGGCGTCGATGATGTAGTTCTGCTTCTTGGGCTTCTCCTGCCCGGCGATCTGCGTCACTTCCACCTGGTAGGCGGAGTGGTACTTGCCTTCCGCGTCCTGGTAGATGACGCGCTCGGAAGAGGGCTGCTTGTCGGCCTTGCCGCCCAGCTCCTTCTTCGCGATGTCGATGGCCGCCTGCGGGGCCAGCTTCGGCTTCTGCGTCCCCAGGCCCGCGGGGATGGGGTTCTGCTCACCGGTGACGCTGGACACCTTGCCGTCCGTGCCCAGGTGGCTGATCAGCTGCTCGCCGAAGACCTTCACGCCTTCGTGAACGCGGTCCAGGCGAACGTGGGTCATGCCCAGCTCGTCGACTTCCACGCTCTTGGGGGCCAGCGTCGGGCCGGTCTTGTTCGCCGCCAGCAGCGACGACGCGGTCATCGGCGGGGTCAGGGCCTTCAGGGACGTCTGGATGGCCTGCTGCGCCTCCTTGCTGTCCAGCGCGAGGCGGCCGGTCTGCGCGGAGGTGGCCCCCGTGGAGGACGACTGGGTCGTCGCGGAGGCGGCGGCCGTGGGCTGCGCGCCAGCGGCGGCGCCCGTGCGGGAGACGGACTCGAAGCCGTCCTTCACGCGAAGAACGTTCTTGGCCTTCGCCGTCGTCGAGGTGTCGGTGGTGGGGCGGAGAGAAACGGGCGTCGAACCGTCGGTGCGGCGAATGGTCATGAATCACTCACGCTGCAAGGGGGATGAACAATTCTCGCACGGGGGCTCCGAGAGTTTCCGATGGCTCAAAGAAGTTAACGCGGCATCCCAGAAATCGGAGGATACCGATGGTAGACTTCCTGTGAATTCAACGGTTGACACAGAAATTTTGCTTTCAGTAGGGGTCCATTGCGACCCGAATTCCTGAAATCCCTGATGCGAGCCGTCATGGAACAGCGCGAGGCGGGCGGGAAAATTCGCGAGAAATACTTGGAAAAGTACACCTGAGCGGCAACCAGGCGAGCAGGCCCGGCGCGTGGAGACTGATACAGTGAGACACGGTTTCCCGGCCGGGTTGGTGCGGGGGCTGGACCCTGGGGGGGTTGGAAGACATGGAGACGTGGATTCATCCGGAGACGCGGGAGGCCCCTGGCCTGCCGCTGCTGATGGTGCGGGTGCCGCGCCGGAACTTCGAAGGGCTGTTCGAGCACGCGCTGAGGCCGTCGGGTCCGTTCGCGCAGGCGCTGCGGGACGTGGGCTACGACGCGGACACGGTGGAGGAGCGCCTTCCTCTAGAGGTGTGGCGCGCGTCGCTGGCGGTGGCGCGGCGGCATGCGTGCCCGGGCCTTCCGAGCGAGGACGCCAACCGCGTGCTGGGCACCCACTACGTGGAGGGGTTCGCGCAGACGCTGGTGGGGCGCATCTTCGCCGCGGCTGCGCCGCTCCTGGGCGCGGAGCGGTGCCTGGCGCGGCTGCCCACGTACCTGCGCGCGGGCCGCGAGGACATGAAGCTGATGCTGGAGCCGGTGCGCGCGCGGGAGTGGCGTGCGCGCGTGGTGGACTCGGATCCGCTGCCGGACTTCGTGGCGGGCGTGATGGAGCAGGTGCTGCGCCGTACGCGGGTGCTGCCGCGCGTGGACGTGCTGGAGCGCTCCGAGCACACCTATTCGCTGCGGATCCGCTGGGACGAGGCCTGAGCCGCGCGCCTCCCGCCGGAGGACGGCTCCGGCGGGGGAGGGGCTCAGCGGGCCGCGGTCCTCAAGGGCTCCCCGGCGAAGGGGGGCACGTCCCGCGTCGTCGGGTCGGTGGGGTCATCGAAGCGTAGGAGCCGGCGGAAGTCCTCCGCGCGCCAGAACACCTGGCCCGCCGTGTGGAAGCGCTCCAACTCCTCGCGCGTGGGCCAGGAACGATAGGGGTAGCGGGCGCGGGTCACGTCCATGGCGTGCGAGGGGGGCGTCTGGCCCTGCGCGAGCGCCTCCACGTGCCGCTTGAGCAGCCACACCCCCGCCGCGGTCGCCTTCACCGTCAGCGCCAGATGGGAGTCCGACGCGGCGCGCGTGAAGGCGGACTGGCCATACACGTCCCCTGCGTCGATGCGCGCGGTGGTGCGGTGGAGCGTCGTTCCCACCTCCGGCACGCCGTTCAGCATCGCCTGGAAGATGGAGTCCACGCCGCGGAAGTCCGGCAGCAGCGACGGGTGGATGTTCAGGCACCCGTGGCGCGGCAGGCCCAGCAGCGGCTCGCGGAGGATCTGATCGCACATGCTGGTGACGACGAGGTCCACCTCCTGGCGGCGCAGCGACTCGACGGTCTTCTCCCCGGAGAAGTCGTCGCTGACCGTGAGGGGGATGCCGTAGGCGCGCGACAGCTGCTGGAAGCTCATCAGCCCGCCGCGAGGGGCGCCGAAGGGCAGCAGCGTTCCCCCGAGCCCCGCGAGGACGTTGTAGCCGGTGAAGCGCGCTCCGAACTGCCGCAGGAAGACGGGCAGGACCTGGGCCGGGGTGTAGCGCTTCTTCTGGAAGCGCAGGCCCCCCGAGGACAGCAGGATGCTGGTGGGCACGAGCCCCCCGCGCCGCACCAGGGTGTTGGCGAAGGCGAGGGACATGATGGACGGGATGCAGCCATAGGCGAAGCGGATCATGGTCACGCGGCCTTGTGGGAGGGGGGCTGCTGGCCGTCGTCGGGCGTGGAGACGCGGAAGCGGCGTCGCTCCTCGGGCTGCTTCTCGCTCAGCAGCAGCGGCAGCAGCGGGTTGATGAGCGGCCGCAGCCAGGGGGATTGCAGGCGCGCGGCCATGGTCATCCCCTCCAGCTCCGCGCCCACGGTCTGCTTGACGAAGTAGCTGGTCAGACCCAGGTCCGCCACCCGGCACCCGTGCCGGGCCGCGTGCTCCAGCTCCTTCCAGAGCAGCAGGTAGTACGCGGGGGTGCCCTCCGTGCGCGCGTAGTCCATGCCAATGAGGAAGGGGTTGTGCACCCCGCCGCCCGTGCCCGTGAGGATGAAGGCGATGAGCTGGCCCTCCTGGGTGCGCAGCGTGAGGAAGCTGCTGGTGGTGGGCATGCGCTCCGCGATGGTCTCGAAGAAGGCGCGCGGGAAGGGGTTGCGCTTGAACTCCGAGGCGCCCTCGTGGACCTGGAGGTAGAGCGGGTAGCACGCGTCGATGAGCGGGCGGAAGTCGCGCACGCGCTCCACCTGGAACCCCAGCGCCTCCGCGTCCTTCAACTTCTTGCGCAGGTTCTGCCGCGACTTCTTCTTCAGCCGCTGGAAGTGCTCCTCGCTGCTCATCCCGTCGAGCGTCACCATCGCCATGGGGTGGTTGGCCACCGGCTTGAAGCCCCGCTCCAGGAACCACGACTGCAGCCGCAGGTCCTCCGGCAGCCCTTCCATGAAGTCGCGCACCAGCAGCAGCGCGGAGTTCGTGCAGACCTCGTCACAGGCCTCCAGCAGCGCCTGGGCGAAGTCGTGCTCCGACAGCTTGCGCGCGTCGTACCACCAGTGCCGCTGCGCCGTTTCGAACGTGCCCACCATGCCCAGGCCCAGGGACAGGAAGCCCGGCATCACCCGGCGCACCCCCTTGGCCAGGGCGCCCACCCGGTCCGGCATGAGGAGGGTGAGGTCCAGGCGCTCCTCGGTGATGACGGCCAGGCCGACGACGTCCTCGCCCTGGGACATCACCAGGTAGCCGAACTTCCGCTCCGGAAACGAGTCCTCCAGGCACGACAGGAAGGCCGCGCTCTTGAAGGGGTGGCCCTGGGCCAGCTTCTCGTCCCAGAGCGCCTGGGGGACGTGCTGGATGCTGGAGTGGATCCGCGTGGTGGTGGCCGTGCTCATTCCTCGCTCCCGTCGTCCAGCCGCTCGAAGTGGATGCCGTGACGGGCCAGGCCGTCGTCGTTCTCCTTCATGTCCCGGAACACGCGCTGCGAGCGGGGCAGCGGCGTTGGCGGGAACAGCTCCGCGCCGAAGCGCTTCAGCAGGGCGTCCAGCACTGGGTTCGTGTGGTGGACGGCCAGGTAGAGCCGGTCCACCACCGCGCCGATGCTCGCCTTGACGGCGTAGCTCGTCTGGCCCAGCTGCACCACGGCCTTGCCGTGGGCCTCCAGCACCTCCACGATCTTGTAGATGCTGTTGAAGTACAGCGAGCCCTCGTCCCGCAGGCGGTAGTCCAGCCCCAGGTAGATGGGGTGCACCCACTCGTCGTCCTTGAGGAACAGCTCGAAGGACACCAGCTGCTCGCCCTTGAAGCACAGGAGGGCGAAGACGCGCTCGCCCAGGAGCGCGGGCAGCCGGGCGAAGAAGTCCACGCTGAGCGTCTCGAAGCGGATCTTCGAATGGTTCAGCACCTGGAGGTACAGCGGGTGCATCTGCGCGGCGTAGCGGGAGAAGTCCGCGACCTGCTCCCAGCGCATGCCCGCCTCCTGGACGCGGGCCATGCGGTTGTTCATGAGGGAGCGGTACTTCTTGCGCAGCCGCTCCCGGTAGGTGCTCTTCCCGGGCTCGCCCAGGTAGAGGTAGGTGGTGGCGGCGCTCTCCACGAAGGCGAAGCGCGGGGACAGCACGTCCCGCACCTCCGGCAGCAGCCGGGTGGTGAGCTCCTTCATGAAGACCAGGCCCAGCTTCAGGTGCCGGGCCCGGGCCACCACCTCGTCGGAGATGGCCCGCAGCACGGCGTCACGGCGCGGCTTTGGCAGGTCCGGGCGCACGCCCAGCAGGTCCTTGCAGATGGCGATGGGCGTTCCGATGACGAAGGCGTTGAGGAACAGGAAGCCCGGCAGGACGCGGCGCACCTGGGAGACGACCTTGTTGACGTTGTCCGGCGCGATGACCGTCAGCGACATCCGGAAGCGGAAGCACGGCACGACGGCCAGCACCTCGCCCGCGCTCCGGACCTGGAGGTAGTGGAACTGCACGTCCTCGATGCTGGCGGCCTCCGTGGCCTGGTGCAGTTCGTAGGCCTGCATCACGTCAGAGGTGGGGAAGCAGGTGTTCCAGGCCTCCCGGCCGATGTCCTGGATGGAGGAGACCCAGCGGAGTTCGAGCGGCCCTGGAGGGGCATGGGGCGCGGGAGCGCTCCCGATGGCGGTGGCGGACGCGGTCATGACGTGTCGTGCGAAGGAGGTGCGGAAGGGAAGGGGACTTCAGGCGGCCAGCGCGCCCGGGGCCCGGGAGGCCGGGGACGCGCCTTCCTGGAACATGGGCCGGAAGCGCAAGAGCCACAGCGAGCCGAGGACGGGGTGCAGGAGCAGGGGCAGGACGCCCATCAGGGGCAGGCCTTCCATCAGCGCCAGGGCGGGGATGAACAGCGCCACGCAGGCCAGCCGCGCGCACTCCATCCGCCAGGCCCAGGGGCGCGAATCCATCAGCACCCCCAGGGTCCAGGTGCTGACGAGGACCAGCCCCAGCGCCAGGACGCGCGCGGCCACGCCCAGCGTGTCCAGGTGCCACGCCACCAGGAGGATTCCGGCGGCGAGCACCAGGAACTGCGCGAAGCAGTAGGCGGCCACGGGCCAGGGCAGCCTCGGGTCGTACTTCTGGAAGGTGGCGGACGGCCCGTCATCCGCGTCGTGGAAGCGGTCCGCGCGCAGGGAGGGGGGCGTCCAGCCTGGACCGCGGACGATGCACAGGAGCTTGTCGGACACCCGCTCGCAGGCGGCGGCCTTCTGGAAGAGCTCGCCGAAGTAGTGGAAGTGCGCGGTGAAGGGGTTCCACGAGCGCAGGCCCGCGCGCAGGCCATAGACGGGAGGGTGCTCCGGCAGCTCCGGCTGGTAGGTGCCGAAGAGCAGGTCCCACACGACCAGGATGTTGCCGTAGTTCTTGTCGATGTACGGCGTGTTGCGGCTGTGGTGGACGCGGTGCTGGGACGGGGTGACGAGCACCTTCTCCAGGAAGCCCAGCGGCGGCACGTAGGTGTTGTGGATGGCGTACTGGAACACGAGCTGGAGGCTGGTGATGCCCAGGAAGACCTCCGGCGAGACGCCCAGGAGCGCCATGGGCACGAAGAAGGGCCACGTGGTCAGCTCACCCAGGGCGCTCTGGCGTACCGCCAGGCCGAAGTTCATGTCCTCGCCCGAGTGGTGGACGACGTGGATGCCCCACATCCACGCCATCGTGTGATGCAGGCGGTGCGCCCAGTAATAGAAGAAGTCGTAGGACAGGAACGCCAGCACCCACGTCCACGCCGAGTCATTGCGCAACGCGAGGAGCGCGTGGTGCTGGTGCACGTACCCGTAGAAGACGAACGTGGCCCCGGCGATGACGACGCTGCCCAGGACGGTGAGCAGGCTCATCGTCACGTTGGTGATGAGGTCGTTGAGCCGGTACGCCGGCCGCCGCCGCAACAGCCCCACCACCAGCTCCAGGAGGATGGGGGTGAAGAACACGGGCAGCCCGTAGAGGAGCTGTTCCTTGAGGTCCATGGGAGCGCGTCCTGGGAGGGGGGAGGGCGTCAGGTGCCGGTGCGCGCCAGGGCCGGGTCCTGCTGCTGGACGCCCAGCTTGCGGCTGCAGCGGTCCAGGGTGTCCAGGAAGCGGTCCAGGTCCGACTGCGTCAGGTTGGCGCTGACGTTGATGCGCAGCCGCGTCCGGTTCTTGCTCACCGCGGGGTAGCCCACCGGGTTGACGTAGATGCCTTCCTCGTGGAGCAGCCGCGTCAGCTCGAAGGTCTTCTCGTAGGCGGGCATCAGCACGGGGATGATGGGGGACTCGCTGTTCATGCAGTCCAGGCCCATGGCGCGGATGCCGGCTCGCAGGACGTTCTCGTTGTAGTGCAGGCGCTGCTGCAGCTCGGGCTGCTCCTGGAGGATGCGGATGCCCTCCAGCAGGCCCGCGGCGATGGGGGGCGGCAGCGAGGCGGAGAAGATGTAGCCGTTGGAGCCGAAGCGCAGCAGGTCGATGGTGGCCTTCGTGCCGGCGGCGAACCCGCCGATGCCCGGCAGGCCCTTGCTGAGGCTGCCGGTGAGCACGTCCACGCCGTGCTGGAGGGCGAAGTGCGCCGGAGTGCCCCGGCCGTGAGGGCCCATGGCCGCGGTGGCGTGCGCGTCATCCACGAGGACGAAGGCGTTGTGCGCCTCCGCCAGCGCCACGATGCCCGGCAGGTCCGCCACGTCGCCGTCCATGCTGAAGACGCCGTCGGTGATGATGAACTTGCGCTGCTCGGGGGCCAGCTTCTTCAGCGCCCCCTCGATGCTGCGCAGGCTCTTGTGCCGGAAGGTGCGCACGTCCGCGCCCGACAGCTTCAGCCCGTCGATGATGGACTGGTGGTTGAGCATGTCCGACAGCACGACGTCGCCCTCGCCGCACAGCGCGGACAGCACGGACAGGTTCGCCGCGTAGCCGCTGCTGTAGGTGATGCAGTCCTCGAAGCCGAGGAACTCCGCCAGCGCGCGCTCCAGCTCCAGGTGCAGCTCGCAGGTGCCGTTGAGCAGCCGCACGCCGCTGACCGTCGTGCCGTAGCGCTTGAGGGCCGCCTCCGCCGCGGCCACCACGCGCGGGTGCCCGTTCAGGCCGGAGTAGTTGTAGGAGCCGAAGTGGAGGACCTCCCGGCGTCCGCGCGAGGCCGCCTCCCGGCGGGTCGGGCTGAGGCTGACGCTCGCCTCGCGTCCCGGGATGCCGTGGAACACGCGGCCGATGACGTCACAGTGGTGGTTGTCCACATAGTAGTGGACCGCCTTCTGGACCTCCTGGAGCCGGGCGGAGCCCACGGTGAGGTCGCGGTTCTTCACGAAACGGGGAGGGGCGGTGATGTCCATGGACGTTGCTTCCCAGGCCACGGCGCAAGGATCCCCTGCCTTCGGGCGCCCCTCTCCCGTGCGCGCGTGCGGCGAACGCCACGGGCGATGGAAAGCGAGGCCTCGAGGGCGGTCCGGGTACGGGGAGCCGCTGCGCGTGGACGGTTCAAACTCAGGTGTGAGTGCAGGGACGTACCGGATGGCCACGCTGCCGAGACCCAGGTCGGGTGCTCGCCGCAGTCCCCCTGCCGTGGCGACTTCCAGTTATCCAATGATAAGCAGATTGTCAAAGCATGGCTGCTTATTGTGTTTTTGCTGGAATTGCTCCGCGTGTATCGGGTCGCGACCCTAGTTGAGGTACGTCTTCGGCGGGGGGCGCTTGTTGGCGGGGGTGAGTGGCGCCGGGCGCGCCTGGCGCCACCGGCCGATGACGTCCATCAACCCGTCGAACGTGTCGCGCAGGGCCCAGGCGCGGTCCTCCACGTCCTTCAGGCTCTCGCAGCGCAAGAGGCCATCGCGCAGCGCGCGCTGGACGCCGGGGCAGTCGTCGCGCTCGTCGATGAGCTGTTCGGCGGTGTGCGCGTAGAGCCGGTAGCAGCCCTCCACGTCGCCCCGGTTGTAGGCGGGCGCGCCCACGTTGATGGCCTGTCCCAGCAGTGAGGCCACGGACTCCACGGCCGGCGTCGCGCAGCCCTCCAGCAGTCCCACGGGGTGCTGCGGCACCTGGCGCACGCGGGTGGCGCGCTGCCGGGGCGCGTCCAACGCGGACAGCGGACGGGGCGGGCCGGGCGTCTTGAGGAGCGGCGCGATGTAGCGCACCGGGATGACCAGCCCCAGCGCGCGGCCGTTGGCGAGCGCCGCGGTGGCCAGCCCCACCACCTGCCCGCGCGCGTCCAGCACCGGCGAGCCCGACGCGTCCTCGGGCAGCGTGCGGGACAATTCCAGCAGGGTGAGCCATTCGCCCAGCACCTGCACCGCGCGGACCTCCAGGGTGCGCGCTTCCGGGGAGCGGTCCGCGTGGGCCTGGACGACGTTCAGGGCCTCGCCTTCCGAGGGCAGCGTGGCCGGGCCCAGCGAGAGGGCGGGGACCAGGTCCGGAACGGACAGGCACAGGACGGCCAGGTCGCGGCGCTCGTCCACGGCCGTCACCTGGACCACGGAGGAGCGCAGGCCGTCCGGCAGCACGGCGGTGATGGCGCGCGCGCTGGCCACCGCGTGGAGGCTGGTGACGACGTGGCCTTCGGAGGAGATGACGAAGCCCGTGGCGGTGTGGCTGCCCAGGTCCAGCAACACCAGGGAGGCACTCGTGCGCCGAAGGGCCTCTTCGGCCCGCGCACGGCGTGCCTGGACGTCGTCGGACATGGCCACCCCCGTTCGGCCGGCATTCCCACGGGATGCGTTCCATGTGACCGGCTGCATCACGTTGTATCAGCCTGCCCGCTCCCCACCC
>NZ_RAWF01000127.1:0-28034 GCF_003612075.1 Corallococcus sp. CA041A | reverse complement strand
GGGCTGACGCTGGGGGTGTGGGGTGGCCAGCCGGCGGAGGCGCTGCCCTGGTTCGACCGCGTGCTGGAGCTGGCGCCGGGCCACGTGGCCACGCGCTACCACCGGGCGCTCACGCTCGCTCGGCTGGGCAGGCACGCGGAGGCGGTGGAGGAGTTCGCGCAGGTGGAGGCCGCGGGGTTCCGCAAGGCGCTGGTGCTGCACATGAAGCGCGCGGAGTCGCTCGAAGTGCTGGGGCGGCTGACGGAGGCGGAGGCGGACTGGACGGCGGCCCTGGCGGAGGACCGGGGCAATCCGTGGCTGCTCCAGCAGCGGGCCCGGAGTCGCACCCGCGCGGGGCGGATGGATTCCGCGGAAGCGGACCTCACCGAAGCACTCGCGTCCCAGGTCGGTGACGCGGTGGATCCCGAACTGCTGCACGAGCGGGGCGTGCTCAGGCTTCAGCGTGGCGATGTCACGGGCGCTCGCGCGGACTTCGACGCGGGGCTCCAGGCCTTCCGCGTGGGTGACCCGCCGTCGCTGCTGGACGCGCTTCGACGTGGGCTCCAGAACGCGGCATCCCGTGAGGACGGGACGCGCTGAGCGCTGCTGTCCTCGCGACTGCCGTGCTGCCTCGGATGGCTACGCGTGCTCGACTTGTGCCGGCGCGGGACGGCCGCCGACACGGTTCGAGACCGCGAAGATCCCAGCTCCGACCAGCGTGAGCGCGACGGCGGCCCAGGCCGGCGCGAGGTATCCATACCCGGCCGCGATGACCACGCCGCCCAGCCATGCTCCCGCGGCGTTGGCGATGTTCAGGGCGGAGTGCGACATCGACGCGGCCAGCGAGGGCGCACCGGGCGAAGCCTCCATGAGCCGCACCTGCACCGCGGGCGCGAGGAACTGCGCCGAGATGCCGATGAGGAACACGAGCGGGACCGCCGCCCAGGGCGACGTCGCCGTGAGCGCGAACAGGGCCATCACCAGCGTCGTCGCGCCAAACCCCACCCACATCGCGAGCGACACCGAATGGTCCGTCAGACGGCCTCCCAGCATCGCCCCCATCGTCATGCCCACGCCAAAGAGGGCGAGCACCCACGGCAGCGCCGACTCGGGCAGGCCCGACGCGAACGTCAGCGTCGGCGCGATGTAGCTGTAGACCGCGAACAGCCCTCCGAAGCCCACCGCGCCCACCAGCGACGTCCACCACACCTGCGGCTGCTTCAGCGCGGACAACTCCTGACGGATGCTGCTTCCTCCCAGTGACGCCACGTGTGGCACCCACAGCCACAGGGCCGCGAGCGTCACCAGTCCGATGGCACCGACCAGCAGGAACGTGCTTCGCCATCCCAGCTGCTGCCCCAGGAACGTCGCCACCGGGACGCCGATGATGTTGGCGACGGTGAGCCCGGCCATGATCAGCGCCACCGCGCGCCCTTTGCGCCCGGCTCCCAACAGCTCGGCTCCCACGACGGAGGCCACCCCGAAGTAGGCGCCGTGCGGCAGGCCCGCCATGAACCGGGCCACGACGAGCGTGTCGAGGGTCGGTGCCAGCGCCGAGGCCGTGTTGCCCAGGGTGAACGCCACCATCAACAGCAGCAGCAACGCCCGGCGCGACATCCGAGCGGTCACGATGGCGACCAGCGGCGCTCCCACGACCACGCCCAGCGCATAGGCGGCGATGACATGCCCGCTCCGGGGAATCGTCGTCCCCAGCCCGCTCGCGATCTGCGGGAGGATGCCCATGGTGGCGAACTCGGTCGTCCCGATGCCGAAGCCACCCAGGGACAGCGCCAGGAGCGCCCTTCCTACGTCTTGCTGCTTCATGGGGGGCCCCGTATCAGGTCGGCGGACGCCTGTCGCTTCGGGGCTCAACCCTCGCGGGGGATGGGCTCGAACTCGATCGTCTTCCCGTGGGGGCGCACGTAATAGAGGTGGATGCGCAGGTGCGGGTACGCCGTCTGGAGCTCCTTCGCGCCGAAGTGCAGGTCCTTCAGCTGCTGCTCCACGGCGATGTCCGGCCCCAGCGCGCTGTGCTTCGCGTGGTAGTAGCCGCACCCCGCGTGCGCCAGCAGCAGCACGTCCTCGATGTGGTGGCCTTCGATGAGGAAGCGGGCGGCCTTCGTGAAGCCCTCGCTCTCCAGGTAGTCCGACGCCCAGCGGTTGAGGAGCGCGGGGCCTCCAGGAAGGGTGAGCGTGTCGATGCGCGGGTGGCCCAGGTGCCGGGCCAGGTCCTCCACGGCCTCGGTGAAGCGCCCGTCCGAGCAGTACACGGCCAGGGTCTTCGGGTGGACCGCTTCAAAGGGGACGCGGGAGACGAAGGGTGCGGACATGCGCCCCAGGTTAATGGCTCCCGGCCTCCACGAAAGCGCCTTGTGCCCCGCGGCACTCCCGGGGCGCGGGTGGGACATGGACTCAGCCCTCGCGAATGGCCCGGGCCTCGAGCGCGGCACGGGCCCGCTCCGCGAGCCGGAGGCTGTCGGGAAGCTCCCGGCCCAGCAGCCTCGGGACGCCCACGGCCAGCGCCACCGCGTTGCCGTAGAAGCACGCCTGCGCCCGCGACAGGTCCGCGAGCGGCAGCACGCGCTCCACCACCGGCAGGCCCTCCACGGACGCCATGGCCAGCAGCACCGCGCGCGCGATGCCCGGCAGGCACGGCGCGGACAGCGGCGGGGTGACGAGCGCGCCGTCCAGCTGCACGAAGAGGTTGGCCGTGGGCAGCTCGCAGACCTCCGCTGCCTCGTTGGTGAGCACGGGCATCCACGGCAGCAGCGCGTGCTGGCGGAAGTACGCCAGGCCCTTGTGGTTCACCGTGCGCTCCGCGCGCCGGTAGGCCCCGGCCTCCACGCCTTCCAGTTCGCGGCCCTGCCGGTGCAGGGCTTCGAGCTCCGCAGGGAGGGGACGGAAGGTGCACAGCACGTGACCGTCGCTGACCGCGAGCTTGCCCACGCCGGTGAAGCGGGGACCCATCGCCGCATCCGCGGTGAGACAGCGGCGCAGGGCTTCCCGCACGGCGTCCTCGCGGAGGAGCGAGGGCGCCGGAGCGCGCACCGCCGTGGAGAACGCGTCCAGGCTTCCGCGCAGGCGGGACAGGTGCCGTGCGAGGAACCTCGGCTGCCCGGCGTCGATGCGGAACGTGGTGAAGAAGCCCGCGCCGAAGAAGAAGCCCTGGGAGAAGTCGTGCAGGCGCAGGTCCTCCCAGCGCTGGACGACGCCATCGACGGAGACGGTGGAGAACATGATCAGGCCTGGAGGACGGCGGGCAGGTAGCCGTCGAGCGGTGCCGTGGCGGTGCTCGGGATGCGCAGCTTCACCCGGTCGGGTCCCACGCTGAAGGTGTCCCAGGAGAAGAGGAACAATCGCCGCTCGCGAACGCGGTCATGGACGTCCGCCCAGGGAATGCACAGCGGCGGGTGGCCCAGGCGAAAGAGGAAGAACACCGCGAGGTAGAGCCCTCGCGCGTCGCCGCCCAGGGTGAGGCAGTTGCCGTACGACACCCCGCCCACCTCGCCGGAGACGAAGGAGCTGCACGGAAAGCCTCCGCCCTTGTCCAGACGGTAGTCCCGCGCGAGCCGCCGCCAGCCTCCCATCGCGGCGAGGACGTACGAGACGAGCACGAACATCCCCGGGAACATGAAGAAGAAGAGCCACGGCGGCAGATGAAAAGCGGGCTGCGGGTGCATGGCCTCATTCTAGGCCAGCGCCAGGCTTCACGGGCTGGCTGCGTCGCCGAGCGGGAGGCTCGCGGAGGCCGCCGGGATGCCGGGCAGCGTGAAGAAGAACGCGGCGCCGTGGCCCGGCTGGCTCTCCACCCAGACGCGGCCGCCGTGGGCCTCCACCAGCCCCTTGACGATGGCGAGCCCCAATCCGGCGCCCGCCTTGCGCGTGTGGATGGCCTGCCAGAAGCGGTCGAACACGTGGGGCATCGACTGCGAGTCGATGCCCGGCCCCGAGTCCTTCACTCGGAAGCACACATGGTCCCCCCGGCGCTCGGCCTTCAGGAGGATGTGGCCCCCGGCCGGGGTGAAGCGGATGGCGTTGCCCACCAGGTTCTGGAAGACGCGCATCATGCGTGCCCGGTCCGCGCGCACCTGGGGGAGGTCCGGCTCGGACTCCACTTCGAGCCGCAGCGCCTTGTCCGCCGCCAACAGCTCGTTCAAGGCCTGCACCTGGTGGAGCAGCCGGGGCACGTCCAGCGGCTCCACGTCCAGCACCGTGCGCCCCGACTCCACGCGCGCGACCTCCAGCAGGTCGTCGATGAGCCCCTCCATGTTGCCCACCACGAGGCGGACCTTGCGCAGGGCCTCCGTGGCATGGGCCTCCTGGTGCGTCCGGACCAGGCTGCGCTCCGCGGATTGGGACAGGAGGGTGATGGTGTTCAGCGGCGCGCGCAGGTCATGGGAGACGATGCCCAGCGCCTCGTCCCGCTCGGCGATGGCCTGCTTCGCGGTGCGGTACAGCCGCGCGTTCTCCAGCGCCAGCGCGGTCCGCCGCGCCAGCTCCTCCACGAGCGGAAGGCTCTCCTTCCCGTAACGCAGGCCAGGGTGCGCGGACACCAGCAGCAGCACGCCCAGGGAATGGTCCTGGAGGGCCAGCGGCACGGCCACCGCGGACTCCACTCCGGGGCTGTCCGCGGAGGGCCCCTGCAGGAGCCCCCCCGACCCCGTGCGCAGCGCCTGCGCCACGGTCCGCCCCAACACGGTCTCGGCGCCAGGGGCGCATGCCGCTCGCAGCGCGTCCGCCAGTCCGTGCGTCACGGCGGCGACCTCGGTGGAGGACTCCTCATCCAGACAGCCACTGCGCGTGGAGATGGCGCAGCCGTCCGCGAGCGTGGGCACCGCGAGCGTCACCACGGTGCGGACCACCTCTCCGCAGTCCAGCGAGCGCGTGCTGGCGGCGCCCATGTCGGAGAGGAATCGGCCCCACAATTCGACGCGCCGCTTTTCGGTGATGTCTCGGAAGTAGACGGAGAGCCCCTCCGGGGACGGGTACGCCACGACGCGCAGCCAGCGGCTGTCCACGAGCGAGGGTTGCTCCTCCTCCACGGGGAGCTGCGCCGCCGTCGCCCGGCGCACCAGGGCCGCCATGGCCGAGCCGTGGTCGCTGGAGAAGACCTCCTCCAGCCGCCGACCCAGCAGCACCTCGCGCTTGAGGCCGAAGTGGGTCTCCGCGGGCCGGTTCACATAGGTGAAGCGCCCGTCCCGGTCGAACGCGGCGAAGCCGTCGGTGATGCGCTCGAGCACCGCGTTCATCCGCTCGCGGGCGACCTCCGCCTCCTCGCGGGCGGCCTCTTCCCGAACCAGCCGGTTGCGCGCCTCGTCTGCTTCGTAGCGGGCGGTGATGTCCTCGTGGGCCATCACCACGCGCAGCGGGCCCGACCCGACGAAGCGCGTGGCGCGCAGCAGGAACCAGCGCCGCTTGCCGCCTCCAGGCTCGTGGCACGGGTAGTCCAGGAGGAACGACTCGCTGCGGCCCGCGAGGATGTCGCGGATGCCTTGCGCCACGGCGGCGGCTTCCTCGGCGTACTCGCCCCGTGCGTTCTCGGTCACCTCCAGGTAGTTCGCGCCCACGCCGCAGCGGCTGTCCCCGTCCGCGCAGCCGTTGTCGCGCGCGAAGCGCCTCCAGGCGGCGTTGACGGCGATGATGGTGCCCTGTCCATCCAGGATGGCGATGTGCGTGGACAGCGAGTCGAGCGTGGAGCGCAGGAACTTCTCCGACGCATGCAGTGCATGTTCGGCGCGCTTGCGGGGACTGACATCCCGGAAGCAGACCGTGAGGCCTCCCGAGGAGGGGTACGCCCGCACGTCCAGCCAGGCATCGAGGGGTTCGTAGTAGGACTCGAACGCGACATGGACCTGCTCCGCGAGCGCCCGCCGGTACTCCTGCTCGAACAAGGAGCCGCGCGCCTCGGGGAACTCATCCCACACGTCGCGCCCGAGGAGCTCCGCGCGCGGGCGGCGCAGCATCCACTCGCTGCTCGAGTTGAGGTAGGTGAAGCGCCAGGAGCGGTCGAGCGCGAAGACCGCGTCCGAGATGCGCTCCAGGGCATCGAGGGCCTGGATGGATGAGGGAGCCTCTGACGCCGGGCGCTCAAGCGAGGTCCGTTCGTGGCCCTGTCGCACGGCCATTCCTCCACCCCCTCATGAAAGACACTTGAGGGAAGTATGGGAGTTGCTGCCGCGCGAAGCCGCGCGAGGACGGCTCCCCGCTCGTGGGCCAGTCCCATCCCCGGAAGGGGAGCGCCCCCCTGCCCGCGGGCCTGGAAGCCCACGGAGAAGGGGAGCCTGTGTAGCGGACGTCAGGTGTCCTGCTCGCGGGCGTCGCAGGCCGGGCTCACCCCGCGTGGCGGATGCCTTGCTCACCGGAGCGGTGCGCCAGTTGGAGGATCTCCTCCTCCGACAGCTGCTCCGTCTTGATGATGTTCCGGTCCGCCTTGAGCTGTTCCACCTGGCCCTCACGCAGGACGTGGAACTGGCCGGTCTTCTGTGGAGGCAGCCGCACCGAGGGGTCCACGCGCGCTTCCGAGAACATCGGCTTGAGCTTCTTGAGCGCCACCTCTTCCTTCACGCGGCCCGCGAACCAGGCGCGCACGTTGTCGCGGCACTTGTAGTCCAGGTCGCCCGGGCTCTGCGTCGCGAGCATCACGCCGACGCCGGCCGAACGCGCCCGCCGGAGCAGGTTCTCCATGGGCTGCTTCGTGGCGGGGACGCTCATGGCGGGCAGGTAGATGTCCGCCTCGTCGAAGAGCAGCACGGCCTGGAGCTTCGGGGAGGGGTTCTGGCTGGCCCAGCGATTGGCCTCCACCAGCAGCTGTGACACCCAGAACAGCGAACTGTGCAGTCCGCCCAGGAACTTGGTGCTGATGATGGTGAGCCGCGTCTTGCCCGGCACCCTCGCGGTGCCCAGGCCCAGCAGCTCGTTCATGTCGAGCTTCTCGCCGTTGTTGGAGAGCAGGGTCTGCGCGTTGAGTCGCAACGTCGCCAGGTCCTGCGCCAGCTTGGTGAAGACCTTGTCATCCAGCCCATGCGCCTCCTGGACGAGCGCCATGTCCTGCGCGGCGACGAAGCGCTGGATGAGGTCCAGGGTGATCTCCTTGCCGGACGGACGCTGCACCAGCAGCCGCAGCGCCAGGGCCAGCAGGGCCTTCGCGGCCCTGTCCCGGGCACCACTCTTGTACTCCAGCATGGTGGAGAGGGCGTCCGCGGCCTGTTGGAGGATCTGGTCGCGCTCCTCGGGCGAGAGCTTGTCGAGCCCTCGGGGCACCACCGGAATCGACAGCGGGCGTCCGTCCGAGCGGCCCGGCGTGTAGAGCGCTACGTCCACGCGCTCCCGCAGCAGCTTGCGGCGCTCGACCATCATCGGGTCGTCCAATGCCTCCTCCCACGCTGTGTCGTTCGCGTAGGCGGCGAGGTCGCCCTTGCGGTCCACGAGGATGGCGGGGATGCCTTGAATCAACAGCTGCTCGACCAGGTTCAGCGCGAGCGTCGTCTTGCCGCTGCCGGGCCCTCCGAGGAAGGCGCTGTGCTGCTTCAGTTCATCCGGCTGGATGTAGACGGTGTTGGAGAAGACGCCTTCGGAGACACCCACGCGCATCTGGCCCTTGGGGCCTTCGTCGTTCTTCGACCTGCTGACAGGGGCGGGGGACTTGTCCGGCTTGACCGGCAGAATCTGGCTGGCCGGCGTCACCTCCCACTCGGTCTCGCCGTCGGACACGGCGGATTCACTCACGGCGGCGGGCTTGACCACCACGGGCGAAGGAGGCGTGACGGCGGCGGGAGCGTGCTTCTCCAGCGCCAGCAGGTCCGTGATGCCCTGGAGCCGTGTCACCGGGCGGGCCACGCGGCTCCACCCGAGGAACACGGACTCCACCTGCTGCTTGCGGAAGGCCTGCAACGCGAGCAGCTCCCGCAGGTCGC
The DNA here is from genome assembly GCF_003612075.1 of Corallococcus sp. CA041A. Classification (NCBI taxonomy): domain Bacteria; kingdom Pseudomonadati; phylum Myxococcota; class Myxococcia; order Myxococcales; family Myxococcaceae; genus Corallococcus; species Corallococcus sp. CA041A. The sequence goes on along the minus strand of NZ_RAWF01000127.1, from coordinate 20,142 downwards.
TGGGGGCCACCACCGCGCGCCGACCGCCCTTGCGCTGGAGCACGGCGGTCTGCTCCGCGACCATCGTGCCCAGGCTGCCGGGGAACTCCGTGGTGCGCACCAGCACGGGCAGCTTCCTGGCCGCGGTCCTGATGGCCTGGGTCATCTGCTTGCCCAGGGAGCCTCCCTTGGGCGTGTTGTTGCAGAGCGCGACATGCAGTTGTGCGTCGCCGGGCTGGGCCGTGACGTCGAGCGAGTCCCCTTCATCGCGGGCCTTCACCTTGAAGCGGTTCGGGTCGCCCAGTTCCTCAGCGCTCGCCTTGATGCCCCAGGCGAGCAACGCGGTGATGTCCGCGTCTCCTTCCGGCACCCTTGCCTTGAAGTTGGCCTTGAAGTCCGTCCAGGCCTGGTCCAGGTCCGGCGCCGGAGGCTCCTTGGGGGAGACGGTGACTCCCGTCGTGGGCGTCTGCTGCTTCTTCTCCGGCAGGGGGAACGCCGCTGGCAGCTTGCCGTCCTGGAGGGCCTGTTCCCGGTAGCGGTGGCAGGCGTTCAGGATGTCTCGCGTCCGCTGTCCGCTCAGCAGTTCGAAGCCCTGGGCCGGAATGGGGTAGGTGGGCTGGGCCGGGTTGAAGGCGATGCCCTGCTGTTCGTACAGGGACTTCAACCGGCGGGCCGCGATGTCGCGCCCTGTCTGCGCGGTGACGTTGAACTCCAGGTCCACGGGTTCGGGGTTGCGCTCGATGCGGTCGAGCATCGCGCGGTTGAGGTGCGAACGCGTCGCGACCCAGAAGTCGGAGAGGCAGCAGACCACCACGATGGCCGAGGGCACCTGGGCCGCCAGCGCCACCAGCGTGCTCATCGCGCGGCGGAAGGAGGGCTCCATCTGGGGCTTCTTCTCGAAGTCGAGCATGTCCTCCACCTGGTCGACGCAGAGGACCATCGCCTTGCCGAAGATGCCCATGAGCTGACCCAACTGGATGAGCATCCGGCTGGGGGACTCCTCGGTGTTGCGAGGCACCAGGTTTCCGATGATGGCCCGGTCCTCCGGTGACATCTCCTCGCAGCGCAGCCACTGGACGATGCGGTGGTGGAAGCGGGCCTCGCGGCGCTGGAGGCAGAGCAGGGCGCGCAGGAGGTTGACGTCGATGTTGCGGAACGCAGGGTCCGCGTGCAGGTCGTCCGCGACCGCGCGGATGTTGCCGTGCAACTCCTCGTCGTCCAGCACGTCCTCGTCCGGGATGTGGGCCGCGAAGATGTTCGTGCAACGCTTCAGCACGGCCTCGGACAGCAGCATCAGCCCCGTGTCCTCGACGTGTCCGTGGTCGTACGGCTTCTCCAGCGAGTCGATGACTTCCGACAGGATGTAACGGTCGTAGTGCGTCACATCGACGGTCATGGGCAGATAGCCGACGTAGCCCTTGCCGCTCTCATGCACGCTGTTGCGGAAGGCGCGCACCAGGTGCGTCTTGCCGCTGCCGGAGTCCCCCTTCAAGAGGAGGATCCTCCCGTCCTCCGGCGGCGTCTGCGCGGTGGCGCGCTTCACGAGCCGCTCGAACGCCGCGCGCGCGGGCGCATTGATGGAGGGCACGTCGAACGGATCCCGCTTCCACAGCGTCTGCCCCTGCTGGACGCTGTTGAAGATCTCGGGGCCATCGGACAGGAACGCTTTCAGACGGGCGTCATTGGACATGGGGAGGCTCCTGAGAAAGGGTTCCGCTTAGAGGACGACGAAGTGGAAGCTGGCGCCGGCGGCACGCACTTCGGATTCAGTGATGTCCCGGGGGTTCATGGCCGCCAGCAGGTCCGCCCGGCCCAGGGACAGCTGATGCGCGCGGTTGGCCGCGAGCAGCGCCTCGTTGAACGCCGGGCGGTCCGCCCACTCCGGCTGCAGCGCCTTCCACACGTGGGAGATGAAGACCTTGTTGTCACCGAAGCGTCCCGTAGGGGGCACGGCTCCCGCCGCGTCCAGCACCCGCCGGGCGAAAGACACCGTGTCCGTCGTGGGCGGCGTCTTGGGGGCAACCTTCACGGCAGCCTCCATGAGTTTCGGCTTGGGCGCGGAAACCTTGTCCGCCTCCGCCAGCACCCACTCCCGCATCGCCGCCATCCGCACCACCTCCGCGTCCACTCGCGGCGCTCCCACCGCGCGGGCGGCCAGTTGCTCCAAGCCGCGCTTCGGGTCGCGGACCTCCTGGCCCAGCAGCTTGCCCAACAGGTGCGCCTGCACCGCGCGCAGCGTGAACGCCTCGTCCGTCTCCACCCCCAGCTGCCGCCACAGCAGCCGATCGCGCACCTGCGCCAGCGTCGGCGTCTCCGGCCCCTCCAGCTTGTGCGCCCGCTTGAGCACCAACGCCCGCACGCCGTCCGCGTCCGATAAGCGCCCCAGCGCGGACTTGGAACCCGGCAGGCCCAGCCCCTTCGCCAGCAGGTGCTGCTGCTTCACGCGCTTCCACGTGAGCCCCTTGGGGGAATCCACCCGCAGGAACTTCAACGCCCGCTGACGGCCCGCCCCCGTCAACGCCAGCCCCGAACGGCCCCGGGCCTCCACGAGCTTGTCTTCCAGCAGCTCCGTCAGCAGCGCGTCGAACCGGCCGGTCCATTCGCCCCGGCTCCAGCGGTGCTCCACGAACGCGTGCAGCGTCTTCGTCAGCTCGTTGCGCGTGCCGGCCTTCTTCTCCGAGCGCGTCGCCAACCAGGCCAATGCCAGGCCCTGAAGCCGGGTGTCAGGAGTGTCGGTGTCCATGTCGTGGCTCCCGCCCGCCGGGCTCGCGCCCGCGGGCTTCAATCAACGTGTCGAGGGTGTGGAGGATGTGTTCCAACTGGGACAGCACGTCCGTCGCGAGCAGCCGGTACACCCAGTAGCCCTCGCGCTGCAGGTCCAGGTCCTTGCGCCGGTCGCGGCGGAACCGCTCCGGATCCTGGAAGTGGTGGTAGCCGTCGATCTCCACCGCGATGCGCAGCGAGCGGCACAGCAGGTCCACCTCCCAGCTGCGCTTGTCCTCGGGGTGCAGCCGGGTGTTGAGCTCGAAGAGGCCCGCCGTGCTCCGGTGCTCCTCCAGCCGGTCGCGCAGGTACGCCTCCGCCTTGCTCCGCGCCCGGTCCGCGCCCGCGGCGCCCGCGCCCGTCAGCACCGCCAGCGCCACCTCGGCGGCGCTCACCCGCTGCTGCTCGGGCGCGCCCGTGCGCTCCAGCTTCCGGAGCGTCGCCACCGCGCTCGCGGTCTCCGAGGGCTCCGCCGGCACCTCCACCACGCCCTCGCGCACCAGCGCCTTCAGCCGCGTCTCCCCGCCCGCCAGGAACGCCCCCAGCGCCTCGCTGGACACCACGCACGCCACCGCGAGCGCCGGCACCGCGCTGCTCAACACCCCCGCCACCTGGAGCCCGCGGTACGATGGCGCCTCCCCCACCGCCATTCGTACCGCCGGCGCCTGCCCGGGCGGCACCAGCGCGTGCACCGCACGCAGCCCCGCGCCCAGGTTCCTCGCGAGCGCCGTGCGCACGGCGTTCGGGAGCGCTCCGGGCTCCACCGCCTCACGGCCAATCACCAGCTCCCGGCACAGCGCCCACGTGGCGTCCGCCAGCATCGCGGGCGGCGGCAGCGCCTCCAGCAGCACGCGCCGCTCATGTGCTGTCTTTCCCTGGAACCGCGGCGTATGTCTGGGATTCGCCGCCGTCAGGCTGAACGTCGCCAGCGCCTCCGCGTCCGCCCCCAGGTCCCGGGTCGCCGCCAGCGCTCGTGCCCAATCCAGTGCCGCCTCGTGCGGGTCCTCCCCGGAGACCTCCACCACCGTCAGCCCGTGCCTCGCGGCCCACTGGCTCCAGAGCGTCCCTCCCAGGGCCTCCGGTCCCTCCAACACGCTCAGGGTCGCGATGCCTTCCGCCCGGCGCCGGGCCTGGCGGTCCAATGCATCCAGCAGCGCGACTTCACCCGCCAATGGCAAGCACTACCCCCCGGGAGTGATGGCTTCACCGCCCCTCGTGAGCAAAAGACTGCTCCCACGGGTTGGGTGAAGACAAGCCCCCCAAAGGAGGTATGGCATTCCGGGAAGGAAGAGACCCGGGTGGGTCTGAAAGGCTTTACCGCCCTGCGTCGTCGCCGGTTTCCCGATGGAGAAGCAGTCCCAATCCGGCCGCCGCGAGCGCTGAAACCATGCCCGTCAGGAAGGGGGCCTGGGTGCTCCATGACGCATACATCCAGCCGCTCGCCACCGGACCCACCGTGCGGGCCAGTCCACCGCACGACTGCGCCAGACCCAGCACGGCGCCCTGCTGCGACGGCGGGGCGACCTGGGAGGCCTGGCTTGAAATCAACGGCTGCAGGAAGCCCATCCCCACGCCCACCAGCACCACGGAGAGCATCATCGGAATCGCCTGCCACGACACCGCGAGCCCCGCCATGCCGCCCGCGAGCAGGAGCGCTCCGCAGATGAGCAGCTTGAACTCACCCGCCGCGCGAGACAGCGGACCAATCAGCCCGCCCTGGATGACCATGCCCAGACCACCCACCACCGCGAAGGTGTAGCCCACCTCCTTGGAGCCCCAGCCCAGCCGCGCCTGCACCAGCAGCGCGAACGCCACCTGGAGCGTGGTCATGGACAGGAACACCGCGAAGAACAAACCCAGCACCATCCCCAATGCCTTGCGCCGGGACGGGTCCTGCAACGCGGACCAGCGCGTCTGGGATTCCGCCGCCACGCGCTTCTCCACCGGGTGCGTCTCCGGCATCGCGAAGAACGCGGCCACGAAGCCCACCAGCGCCAGGCCTCCCGCGAGCAGCGGCGGCACCCAGGGGCCCAGGCCGGAGAACAGGCCGCCCAGCGTGGGCCCCAGCACCATGCCCAGGCCAATGCCCGCGCCAATGCGGCCCATGGCCCGGGCGCGCGTCTCCTTCGTCGTCACGTCCGCGAGCGCCGCCTGACACGCGGCGATGTTGCCGGACGTCGCCCCCGCCAGGATGCGCGACGCGAACAAGAGCGGCAGCATCAGCTGGTGGCTGGCCAGCGCGAACAGCGCCATGGCCACCGCGTTCGCCAGCAGGCTCAGCAGGATGACCGCCCGCCGCCCGTGCCGGTCCGAATAGCGACCGAGCAGCGGCGTGGCGAGCAGCTGCGTGAAGCTGAAGCACCCCAGCAGGATGCCCACCGTGCGCGCCGAGCCGCCCATGGACTGCACGTAGAAGGGCAGCATCGGGATGACGATGCCGAAGCCCACCAGGTCCAGGAACACGGTGAAGAACACCACCGCCTCCACCCGGCGCAGCAGGCCCGGAGTGGCGGCGGACGAGGCACCCACGCTGTCAGCCACCATTGCCCGCCCGGTCCACCGGCAGCGCGTCCGCGTAGGCGCGCAGGATGCGGCCCTCGTCGTAGGCGGCCTGGAAGCCCGTGGCCTCCAGGAAGCGCTTGTTGTCCACCACGATGGGGTAGCGCAGGTGGTCCGTCGCCCCCACGGACAGCCGGGGGAAGCCCGCGCGCCCCATCAGCACGGAGAACAGCGGCGACGGCAGCGGCACCGGCGTGCGGCCCGTGCCCTTGATGATGACCGACAGCGGCACCGGCGCGGGCCCCGCCACGTTGAAGATGCCGCGCACCTGCTTCTCCAGCGCCAATTGCAGCGCCGTCACCACGTCCTCCTCCTGGAGCACGTGGAAGAGCGGGTCGTAGCCCAGCACCATGGGCACGCGCTTGCCGCGCAGCAGGTTCGCGAGCGTGCCCGTGCCCGGCGTGCCCAGCGTGTAGACAAGCCGCAGCACCGCGGTGGTGACGTCCGGCATGCGCCACAGCGCCGTGGCCGCGTACAGGTCCGCGGCCACCAGGTCCGCCAGCTCCGGGATGGCCTCCAGCGCGCGAGGGGGCTCGTCCTCGGAGTGGTACAGCGGCGAGTCCGGCGCCGCGCCGTAGAACGTGTGCCGTCCCACGAAGAGCACCTGCTTCACGCCGTGCGCCGCGCAGTGGTCGAACAGCGCCTTGGTGCCGTCCAGGTTGATGCGGCCGCGCTCGTGGCCCTGCACGGTGAACGCCGTCACCGTGGCCATGTGGATGACGGCCTCCGGCTTCCAGCGGCGGAAGAGGTCCTCGGCGGCGCGCTTGCGGATGTCCACCGGGTGGACCTCGATGCCCTTGGGCGCGTCCCTCCACGGGCGGATGTCGATGCCCGCGACTTCATGGCCGCTGTCGCGCAGCTTGAGCGCCAGCCTCCGCGCGATGCCGCCGGAGATGCCCGCAATCAACACCCTCATGGCAACAGCCTCCGGGCCCGGCGCAGGTTGCGCTCGGCGCGGTTGTCTTCGATGAGCCGCTGGATGCTCGCCTTCACCTGGTCCACGTAGCCCTGGATGACGTGGTCCTCTTCGTCACCCGTGCCTTCGAAGACGAGCGGCTCGCCGTAATGGATTTCCAGGCCAACGGGCAGGGGCAGCGGCAGCAGGTACGGCGTCAGCGGCACGTACGGGACGCCCAGGAGCTTGCCCAGCGCGTACGCGTTGGTGACCGTGGGGATGGCCGCGCCGCCGCCCAGGAAGGCGAAGGGGATGATGGGCGAGCGCGTCTGGAGCGCCAGCCGGATGAACCCCGTGCCGAAGTCCACCAGCGAGTAGCGGTCCGGGTAGAGCTTCGCGGTGCCGCGGGCGCCCTCCGGAAAAATCATCAGCAGCCGGTCGTCCTCCAGCAGTCGCACGGCGTGCTCGGGCAGGCCGGTGAACTGGCCGGTGCGGCTGGCCCACAGCGAGGCCACGGGGAACTTGTGGATGAAGCGCTCCACCATGCCCTGCGCCAGGCGGGGCGGATCCATCTCCAGCATCGTGGAGGTGAGCACCATCATCCCGTCCACCGCGACGCCGCCGGAGTGGTTGCCCACCAGCATGCCGCGGCCCTTCTTCGGGATGTGCTGCACGCCGGTGCAACGCACCCGGAAGTAGTTCCGGTAGAGGAAGGCGAAGAACTCCAGCGCCAGCTTCAGGTGCTTCTTGGAGATGCCGTAGGGGTCTACACCGTATTCGTTGAAGGGCAGCTCCAACCGCTCCACCCGCTCTGACAGGGACTCGCTCTGGGGCACGGGGCGCACCGTAGCACCGCGCGGATGCTTTGCACGGGGGGCCCGCGTCCCCCATTGTGCACCCGACGGGTGCCCCGGCCGGGCCCCCAGGGAGTGACGCGTGATGGCGGGGCAGCCGTGGACGGAGATGCTGGACGGGGTGCTCGCGTGGGCCAGGGCCCTGCCGGCGGGGCTGTCCAACCAGGTGGCGGTGGACGTGAGCGGCCGGCGGGTGCGCCTATCGCACGCGCGGGTGGAGGCGCTGTCGCGGGGCGTGCTGGGCCGCGTGAAGGGGCTCACCCTTCGCTCGTGGGACATCACTGCGTCCGTGTACGACCTGCGACTGGACGTGCGCGGCTGGAAGCTGCGGGTGGAGACCACCCCCCAGCGCGTGGAGCTGGCCGGTGGGCGCTACACGCTGTGGCTGGCCACGCCGGGCCGGGTGGAGCTGGAGGAGTCCCCCGGCGCGTCATCCCTGTTGATGGGCGCGCTGCGCACGGGGGCCGGGAAGGCCGCGCTCCAGGCCCTGGCGCGCAAGCTGTTGCCGCCGGGACTGGCCTGGGACGGACAGGTGCTCCGGGTAGAAGGGGCGCTGCCGAAGGAGGGCGCGCTGGCGGCCCGCCTCTTCGAGTCCTCCTCCCTGCGGATGACCGCGGAGCACGCGCCGGAGGGGCTGTGGCTGTCCGCGGAGGAGTGGCCGGGGCTGTTGGACCTGCTCCAGGCCGCGCTGGGCCCGGGGTAGGGCGCGCTTCAGCGGCCCTCGCCGTCCCACACGTTGGCGCGGCCCGCCAGGGGACCGCGCTGCGGACGGACGATGCAGAAGCGCTGGCCGGTGGGGGCCTCCATCACCCACCAGCGCTGCACGTAGGCGACGCGCTTCGCGCCCAGGGCCTCCAGCCGCTCCAGCTCCGCGTCCAGGTCATCCGACTCGATGTCCAGGTGGATGCGGCTCTCGTGCTCCACCTGTTGGAGGAGCAGCATGGGCTCGGTGTCCTTCGCCTCCAGCTCGCGGTAGGTGGGCGAGTCCGGATCCACTGGCTTCACCGCCCGCCCCAGCGCCGCGCTCCAGAACCGTGTGGCGGCGTCGAAGTCCTCGACCTTGCAGTCGATGACGAACGTGCTGAGTCGGCTGTGATGCATGGCTCGCTCCTGATGGGCCGGGCAGGGGGGAAGCCCGTTGAAGGGGGAGCCAGGGATACACCGAAAAGCGGGTGGAAGGTACGACGGATTGAAGGGTGGGAGGGATGTGCGGCGCGCACCACTCCGCGCCGCCGGAGCATCCGGCAGCGGACCTTTGCGTGTGCGGAATCCGACGGAGCTCCTGCTGGACCCAGGGGGAGCGGGAGGCCCGGAGCCTCCCGCCTTTGGGGCCCTGCCTCAGTTGGGCCGCGCGAGCAGCTTGTCCAGCGCCGCGTAGCTCTCGTTGAGGCCCTGCTCCATGCCGGAGCCGACCATGCCCTGGAGGTCCTCCACGGTGTGGAACAGGGAGATGTTGACGAGCTTGGTGCGGCCGTCGCCCAGGTCCTCCAGCGTCATCGTCTCCACGGTCACGTGGCCCGGCATGCCGTCCCATTCGAAGGTCTGCTCGATGCGCTCCATGGGCTTCACCTCGCGGTAGCGGCCCTCGAAGCCGTGGGTGCCTTCAGGCGTGTGTTCGACGAAGCGCCAGTGGCCGCCGCGCTGAACGTCCATGCGCTCGACGACCACCTTGTTGCCCCGGCCCCACCACTGGGAGACGAGCGCGGGGTCGGTCATCGCCTTCCACACCCGCTCGCGGGGCGCGTTGAAGATGCGTTCGATGCGCAGCTCCCGCTCCGCGGTCTGGGTGACGATGGCCTTGTTGGGGGATGCACTCGCGACTTGGGTCGTCATGGCGTTCCTTTCGTGCGCTCGAGGAAGTCCTCGAGGTTGTCCAGGCGCTGCTCCAGCATGGTCCGGTATGTGGCCATCCACTTCGCCACGTCCTCCAGTCGCTTCGGCCCGAGCTTGCATTGGCGGACCCGTCCGACCTTCTCCGTCGTGACGAGCCCCGCCTCCTCCAGGATGCGCACGTGCTTCTGGAAGCCCGTGAGCGTCATCTCGAAGTGTTCGGACAGGCTGCCGATGGACGTGCCGGTCCCTCCCCCCAGTCGCAGGAGGATGGCCCGGCGCGTCGGGTCTGACAGCGCCGCGAATGTACGGTCGAGGGCGGCTTGAGACTGAACCATTTGGTTCAGTGTTAAGGCCTGACGCTCCAAACGTCAAGGCCCCCGGTGCCTGGCTACTTGCGCTTCTTGGACATGGAGCGGACGAAGATGGAGTCGATGCCGTGGATGCGCATGGAGACGAAGTCATCCGCGGTGGCGTTCTCGTAGCCCGCGTCGCGCATCTCCTTCACGAACGCGGGCGTGACGCCGTGGATGCGCATGGCCACCAGGTCATCCGCGCCCAGGTCCTTGAAGCCCAGGCTTCGCATCTCGCGGACGAAGTCCGGTGTCACGCCGTGGATGCTCATGGCCAGGAGTGAGTCGAGGGGCAGGCCCTTGAATCCCATCGCCGCGAGGCCCTGGATGCGCTCCGGCGTGACGTTGTGGATGCGGCAGCTCACCAGTTGCTCGATGGTCAGCTTCGGGTAGCCCTCGGCCGCCATCGCACGGACGTATTCCGGGGTGACGTTGAAGATGCCCACCTGGACCAGCTCATCCACGGTGATGACTTTCTGGCCCACCGCCGCGAGCGCCTGGACGCGCCGCGGGCCGACGTTCACGCTGGCCAGGAGGAATTGCTCGTCCGTGTCCGGCTTGGGAATGCCCAGCTCCCCGAGCTTCTTCGTGAAGCTTGCGTCCGGGGTGAAGCGCCAGGTGCCCACGCCCTGTCCGTCCTTGAAGCGGCCCTCGAAGTCGAACGTGCCCGCTTCACGCACCAGCTTGAAGGGGGCGCTGCTTCCTTCCGCCGTGGACAGCCCCTGGAAGTCGGCGAGCGGCGCGGAGAAGCCATGGTGCGAATCAGGACGGTCCTTGGGCTGCAATGACAGCTGCAACTGCTGCTCCTTCACGTACGCGCCCCACGTGCCGGTGCGCTGGGCCTCGGCGGCGAGGACGGGGAGGGTGAGGAGCATCACGACCAGGGTGAGCCACGGAGACAGGCGCGACGTCATGACGGCGACTCCTTTTCGGCAAGGCGCGGCCCTTCCGCGCGCTCGGGATGGAGCGCGCGGTGGGGCCGCTTGGGAGAGGAAGGGAGGGGTTACTTCCGGGACTTCTGCATGCGGCGGATGAAGTCCGCGTCCACGCCGCCGGCGCGCAGGCGTACCAGCTCATCCACGGTGGCGGGCTTCACGCCCGCGGCTTCCAGTTCGCGCAGGAAGTTGGCGTCCACGGACAGCGCGCGCAGCTGCATGGCTTCATCCAGCGTCAGGTTCGCGAAGCCCGCGGCCTTCAGCTCGTTGAGCCACGCGGCGTTGATGCCCAGTGCCTTCGCGCCCAGCAGGTCGTCGGAGTCCTCCTTGCCGAAGCCCAGGGCCGCCATCTGACCCAGCCACTCCGGCGTGACGCCCAGGTGCTTCATGGCCACCAGCTGCTCGGCGGGGATGGAGCGGCCGAAGCGGTCCGTCATGGACTTCGCGTAGTCCGGCGTGACGCCTGCGTGCTGGAAGCCCACCAGCGTGTCCACCGTGGGCTCGTAGCCCATGGCGGTGATGCGGTCGACGACCTCCGGCGTGACGCCCGCGATCTTCAGTGCGACCAGCTGGTCCACGCTCAGCGGATCCACGCCCACGCGGGTCTTCTCGTCGGCATCGTCCGACTCCTTGCTCGCCGCGCGGGCCTTCTCCTTCGGGGACGGCGCGGGGTTCGGAGCTGGCGCGACGACCGGCGCGGGAGCGGGGTTCGGAGCAGGGGGCGCCGCGACGACCGCGAGCACCGGAGCCGCGACCGGCGCGGGCACGGAGACGTGGAGACGGGGCGTGGCGCTGACGACAGGAGACGCCAGGGCCTTCGTCTCCGGCGCCTTCACAGGCTGCACGGCGAGCGCCGTCAGCGGCACCGCCAGCGCCAGACTGCTGGCCAGCGTGACAATGGAGACCCCCGCCGCCCAGCGCGACGAGCACCGTGACGTGGGCGCCACCACCAGCCGCCGCACGCGGTCCTTCAGCGAACCGCCCAGCGCGGACAGCGCGGGACCGCTGGCGTCCATGCCCTGCAACCGCAGCGCTTCCAGCGCGGTGAGCGCTCGGGCGTAGGGGAGGGCGCCGGGGCCATGGCGCACCGCGAGGTCGTCACAGCAGTTCTCGCGCTCCACGCGGATGACCTGGGACATCCACCACACGGCCGGGTGGTAGAAGAGCAGCGTCTCCACCAGCGTCTGCACCATGTTCACCGCGAAGTCGTGACGGCGGATGTGGGCCAGTTCGTGGGCCAGCACCAGCTCCAGCTCTCGCACGGCCAGCCCGGTGAGCGTGGCGGTGGGGACCAGCACCACCGGCTTCAGCCAGCCCAGCGTGGACGGCACATCCAACTTCGACGACACCAGCAGGCGCACTGGACGCGTGAGGTTCAGCCGCCGCGCCAGCACCTCCAGCCGCTGCTGCCATTCCCACGACGCGTGCACCGCCTCGTCCACCTGCCGGCGCAGCCCCATCCAGCCCTTGAGCAGGCGCAGCGACGACGCCGCCACGCCCAGGCCCCACGCCAGCACCAGCCAGGGCAGGTGCTCGCCCACCTGCTGGAACACTCCATCCAGCCGGGGCAGCGTCGCGGTCTCCTTCATGTGACGCGGAGCGGGCAGCTGCGTCAGCGCGGATGTTACCGGGGCCGCCATGGGCGTCACGGTCCGCGGGACGGACGCCGTGCTCACCACGGGACGGGATTCCACCGCGCGCGAGGCATGCCGCCACGCGGTGGCCACCGGCAGCGCCAGCATGATGCCCAGCGCGCCGCACGCCAGCGCGTAGCGCAGGTTCGCCGAACGACGGCCCACCCACCGGAGCGCCAGCGCCAGGGCCACCGCCACGAGCGCGCCCTGCCACACCAGGTGCACGAGCGCCCAACCCACCGCTTCCAGGATGAGACCGTTCATGACTCCGACTCCTTCTCGAGCGAATCCAGCAGCTGGCGCAGCTCCGCCAGCTCCTCCGGGGACGTCTTCTTCGTGGACAGGGCCTGCAGGGCGAGCCGCGCCGGGGAGCCGCCGAACACGCGGTCCATCAGGTCGGTGACCAGCTGCTGCTGGGTGCTCTCCCGGGGGAGCCGGGCGCTGTAGACGTGCGCGCGCTGGGACTCGTCGCGCGTCACCAGCCCCTTCTCCGTCATGATCTGCATCGTCTTCAGGACGGTCGTGTAGCCGCTCCCGTCCTGGAGTGTCTCGTGGACCTCGCGCACCGTGCGCGAGCCCCCGTCCCACAGCACCCGCAGGATGGCCAGCTCGGCATCCGTGGGTCGCGGCAGCTTTCCTCGGCTCATGGCTTCCTCTCTCCTCACCGCTTCCTACGCATAGTTATACGAACGATTTCGTAGGTGTCAACGAAGCCCTTCGTACTTCGCGAACAAGGGACCCTGGAGGGAGGGGAAAGGGCGTCCCCGAGGGCTGACGCCCAGACAAGCCATCAGGGAGGGGTGAACCGGACGGCGGGGTGTTTACCGTTTTCCCGACCGGGCCATGGCCACGCGGCGGGGAGCCCGAGGAGTCGTCCATCGATGCGTGTCATCCTCTTCTGTCATTCCCTGCTGTCGGACTGGAACCATGGTGACGCCCACTTCCTGCGCGGGGTGGTGACGGAGCTGGCCGCGCGAGGCCACTCCGTGCGCGTGTTCGAACCCGAGGACTCGGGGAGCTTCCAGTGCCTCTTGGAGGAGCCCCACGGCGTGGCCGCGCTCAACGAGGTCCGCGCCCTCTATCCGCACGTGCGTCCGGAGCGGTACGCGCCCGACACGCTGGACCTGGAGGCCGTGCTCGATGGCGCGGACCTGGTGCTGGTGCACGCCTGGACGCCGCCGGACCTGGTGCGCCGTATCGGAGTGCACCGCCGTGACGGCGGCCGCTTCCGCCTCCTCTTCCACGACACCTTCCACCGGAGCGTGAGCGCGCCGGAGGTGATGGCCGGCTACGATCTGTCCCGGTACGACGGGGTGCTTGCCTCCGGAGACGTGCTCCGGGACCTCTACCTGGAGCGGGGCCGGGCGCGGCGGGCGTGGACCTGGCACGAGGCCGCCGACGTGCGCGTGTTCCACCCGCACCCGCGCAACCGCGAGGTGCGCGACCTGGTCTGGGTTGGCAACTGGGGGGACGACGAGCGCACGAAGGAGCTGCAGGAGTTCCTCGTGGAGCCGGTGCACGCGCTGGGCCTCACCGCGCGGGTGCATGGCGTGCGCTATCCGGTCCCCGCCCTGCGGGCCCTCTTCGACGCCGGCATCGAGTACGCCGGTTGGCTGCCCAACCACCGAGTGCCCCTGGCCTTCTCCCAGGCGCGCGTCACCGTGCACATCCCCCGGCGGCCCTACGCCACGCTGCTGCCCGGCGTCCCCACCATCCGCCCCTTCGAGGCGCTGGCGTGCGGAATCCCGCTGGTGTCCGCTCCGTGGGAGGACTCGGACGGGCTCTTCACCGCGGGGAAGGACTACCTCGTCGCCCGGGACGGGGCGCAGATGCGGCGCCACCTGTCCGCGCTGGTCGCGGACGCGGAGATGCGGCACGCCTTCGCGGAAGCCGGCCTGCGCACGGTACTGTCGCGGCATACCTGCGCGCACCGGGTGGAGGCGCTGCTCGTCTTCTGTCAGGAGCTGGGGATGTCCGGCGACGTCCTCCACCCGCTGTCCTCGGAAAGAGTCCTCGCATGAGCCGTGGCCTGCGCTTCGCCTTCTTCGGTTCCAGCCTCGTGTCCACCTGGTGGAACGGCGCTGCCACCTACTACCGGGGCCTGCTGCGCGCCCTGCACGCGCGCGGACACCAGGTCACCTTCTATGAACCGGATGCCTCCGGCCGGCAGGAGCACCGCGACCTCCAGGGGCCGGACCAGGCACGCGTCGTCGTCTATTCCAACAACCTGGGCTCGGTGGACGAGTGCCTGGACGACGCCTTCGGTGTCGACGTGGTGGTGAAGGCCAGTGGCGTGGGCGCCCTCGACGCGTATCTGGATGCGCGAGTGCTGGAGTTGCGCCGCTCCTGCACGCAGGTGGTGTTCTGGGACATGAGCGCGCCCGCCACGCTGGAGCACGTGGCGAAGGACGCCCACCATCTCTTCCGTCAGCTCATCCCGCGCTTCGACCACATCCTCACGTCCGGCGGCGGCGCGCCGGTGGTGAACGCGTACCGCGAGCTGGGCGCGAAGCATTGTGTGGCCATCCACCCCGCGGTGGATCCGGACACGCACCGCCCCGTGGCGCCTGAGTCGCGTTTCGCCTGCGACCTGGCCTTCCTGGGCAACCGGTTGCCGGACCGAGAGGCGCGCGTGGAGGCCTGCTTCTTCAAGGTCGCGGAGTCGCTGCCCCGCTCGCGCATGCTCCTGGGCGGCAACGGTTGGGAGGAACGCGTCGTGCCCTCCAACGTCGGGCGCCTGGGCCACGTCTACACGCAGGACCACAACGCGGTGAACAGCTCGGCGCGCGCGGTGCTCAACCTGCACCGCGACAGCATGGCGCGCTTCGGCTTCTCACCGTCCCCGCGCGTGTTCGAGGCCGCGGGCGCGGGAGCCTGCCTCATCACCGACGCCTTCGAGGGCGTGGAGCAATTCCTGGAGCCCGGCCGCGAGGTCCTGGTGGCCCGCTCCGGTGAAGAGGTCGCCGAGCACGTGAAGCGCCTCACCCCGGAAGACGCCCGGCGCATGGGACAGGCCGCGCTCCGGCGCGTGCTGGCCGAGCACACGTACGCGCACCGCGCCGTGGAGGTGGAGGCGGCGCTGGGCTGACGCATCCCGGTCATCGACGTCGGCGGGGGTTGAATCCCGGCGTGGCGGGACGCATCGATGGGAGTGCATGACGTCCCCTCCGCCTCCCAAGCCCTGCGCCGTCTGCGGCCGCGCCATCACCTGGCGCCGCAAGTGGGCGCGCGACTGGGAACAGGTGCGGTACTGCTCGGGGGCATGCCGGGGGACGCGGACCCAGGCGCGGGACTCCCCGTGGGAGGCGCGCATCCTGGAGTTGCTCTCCCAGCGGGCAGGCGGCGCCACCGTGTGCCCCTCCGAGGTCGCCCGCGCGTCCGGCGGCGAGGACTGGCGTGCGTGCATGGAGCCCGTGCGCGAGGCGGCGCGCAGGCTCGTGGCTCGCGGCGTGCTGGACATCGTCCAGGGGGGCAGGGTGGTGGAGCCCTCCACCGCGCGCGGGCCCATCCGGTTGCGCCTGCGCGCCTGATGTGGTGCCCCGCACAGGGCGTTCACGGGCCGTGGAATCGCGCTTGCGCTCACATGGAGGGTCCGGCTACGCGCCGCCCCATGGCCCACGACAAGAAGCCCGCGTTCGACATCATCCTGTGGGGCGCCACGGGATTCACCGGCCGCCTGGTGGCGGAGTACCTGGCTCGCAACCAGGAGACGCACCGCGCGAAGTGGGCCATCGCCGGGCGTGACGAGGCGAAGCTGGATCAGGTCCGCTCGGAGCTGGTGAAGGTGCGGCCGGAGTTCGCGGACCTGCCGGTGGTGCTCGCGGACGCGAAGGACTCGGCCTCGCTGGACGCGATGGTGGCGCGCACGCGCGTCATCATCTCCACCGTGGGCCCCTATGCCCGCTACGGCAACGAGCTGGTCGACGCCTGCGTCCGCGCCGGCACGGACTACTGCGACCTGACGGGCGAGGTGCAGTTCATGCGCAGGACCATCGACGCCCACGACGCGCGGGCGCGCGAGACGGGCGCCCGCATCGTGCACACCTGCGGCTTCGACTCCATCCCCTCCGACCTGGGCACGCTGATGGTCCAGGACTACATGCGTGAGAAGCACGGCGGCCACTGCGACCAGGTGCGCTTCCACCTGACGCGCATGCGCGGCGGCTTCAGCGGCGGCACCATCGCCAGCATGATGGACACCCTGGCGGCGGTGAAGGCGGAGCCGGCCCTCAAGAAGGTGCTGACCAGCGCCCACGCGTTGGACCCTGAGCCCTCCCGAGGCACGAAGGAGGAGCGCGACCTGGCCACGGTGAAGAAGAGCCCGGACACGGGCACGTGGACCGCGCCCTTCGTGATGGCCTCCGTCAACACGCGCGTCGTGCGGCGCTCCAACGCGCTGCTGGGCTACCCGTGGGGCCGCGACTTCTTCTACTCGGAGGTCTCCGACTTCGGTCCCGGCCCCAAGGGTCTGGCGCTCGCCGCGGCGACCACCGCGGGGCTGGGCGGGTTCATGCTCCTGTCGAACGTGGACCCCGCGCGGGAGCTGTTGGAGAAGCACGTGCTGCCCGCGCCGGGCGAGGGCCCGTCCGCCACCGTGCGCGAGCGAGGCCTCTTCGAGGTGCGGCTCCTGGGCGAGGGCCAGTCGCCCAAGAGCGGCCAGCGCGTGAAGGTGGAGGGCAAGGTCGCGTCGAAGGGGGACCCGGGCTACGCGGCCACGGCGCGCATGCTGGCGGAGTCCGCGCTGTGCCTCGCCTTCGACACCATCCCCAAGCGGGGCGGCGTGCTCACCCCCGCTTCCGCCATGGGCATGGTGCTGGTGGAGCGCCTGCGCAAGGCGGGCATGACGTTCGAGGTGCACGACCGCGCCGCGTGAGGGCGAGGCGGGGCGCTCAGTCGCGCAGGTAGTGGCAGGTGTAGCCGCCGGGGTTCTTCACCAGGTAGTCCTGGTGGTAGCCCTCGGCGGGCACCCACTCGCTGGCGGCGGTGATTTGCGTGACGACGGGCCGGGACCACTTGCCGGACTTGTCCACGCGGGCCTTCACCGCCTCCGCCGTCCGGCGCTGCGCGTCCGACAGGTAGAAGATGGCGGAGCGGTACTGCGAGCCCACGTCATTGCCCTGGCGGTTGAGGGTCGTCGGGTCGTGCATGCGGAAGAACCACTGCTCCAGCAGCGCCTCGTACGTCAGCAGCTTCGGGTTGAAGACGACGCGCACGGCCTCCGCGTGCCCCGTCTTGCCGGTGTGCACGTCCTCGTAGGTGGCGTCCTTCTTCGAGCCGCCCGTGTAGCCGGCCTCCGTGTCGATGACGCCCGGGATCTTCCGGAGGATGTCCTCCATGCCCCAGAAGCACCCGCCCGCCAGGTACGCCGTCTCGCGAGTGGCCTCCGTGGGGACCGTCGCCTTCGCCAGCACGACGGCGCCCGCGGCGGGGGCGAGCGCGCCCTGGGGTTCGCTCGGGGCCGCGCGGCCGAAGGTGGCCAGCCACGCGCCATAGCCCTTCGAGGCCAACTCGTTCACGGGGATGAAGCGCAGCGACGCGGAGTTGATGCAGTAGCGCAAACCCGTGGGCTTGGGCCCGTCCTCGAAGAGGTGGCCCAGGTGCGAGTCGCCGTCCTTCGAGCGAACCTCCACGCGCTCCATGCCCAGGGTGCTGTCGCGCTTCTCCACCACGTGGGCCTTGTCCAGGGGGCGGGTGAAGCTGGGCCAGCCGGTGCCGGACTCGAACTTGTCGCGCGAGGAGAACAGCGGCTCGCCGCTGACCACGTCGACGTAGAGCCCTTCATCGTGATTGTTCCAGTACGCGTTGCGGAAGGGCGGCTCGGTGGCCTCGTGCTGCGTCACCTGGTAGGCGAGGGGGGACAGGTTGCGCTTCAGCTCCGCGTCGGACGGCTTCGTGTACGCGCGGCCGTCCTGTGGCGGGGCGTACGCGGTGGCCGCGGGCTTCTCGCCGGGCGGAGCACCACGCGCTTCGGTGCACGCGCTCAGGGCGGCGGCGAGCACCAGCAGGGCGGGCCACAGCCGGTGCGCCACGGGCCGCGGGGTGGGAGACGGCACTGCACGGGCGGACGACATGGGTCGCGAAGCCTCCGGGCGCCGTCGGAAGAAAGGGCGCCATTCCAACTTACGCGCGACACCGGGGAATGGTTACAGCGGGGCCACGATGGCCTGCCGGCCGGGCGGGCCTCTCCGTGGCTCGCCGGAGGGCCGAGCAGTGGCCGGCGGGGGGCCGGAGGCGCTACGGTTCTAGCGAAGACCGGGAGGGAACCGATGAGCCGGGAACGCGGGCCGCGAGGTCCAATCGGGCGGGTGACGGGCATCTCGCGCGCGGAAGGCGCCAGCGTCATCCTTCGCATCCGGGCCCTCCAGAGCGTGGAGGGCGCCGCACCGGTGGCGGAGCGCAACGCGCCCCAGCGCTCCTTCGCGGAGGTGATGGAGCGCCAGGCACAGGGCCTGAACACCTCGGAGCCCCTGCCGTTTCCCGTGGCTCCCAAGCCCCTGCCGCCGCCCGTGCGCGGTCACGAAGACGAGGAGTTGATGACCGCGAAGCCCGCCCCCGACACCTTCGTCGGGCTCATGTGGTCCAAGCTGAAGCGCCCGCGCTGAAGCGCTCCAGGGAAGGCGCTCCGGCCGGACCGCTACCACCACGTCGCGGCGAGCCTGCCCAGGGACACGCGGTCCAGGCTCGCCACGTCGTTGGCTGAAGCGCTCCAGGGAAGGCGCTCCGGCTGGACCGCTACCACCACGTCGCCGCGAGTCCGCCCAGGGACACGTAGTCCTGGCTCGCGGCATCGTTGGCGGAATGGGGGTCCTCGGGGACGCTGAGCGTCCGCGTGGCGGTGATGCGGTAGGACAGGCCCACGCTGGAGCGAGGCAGCGGCGCGGAGAACCGCAGGAGGGCGGTGTCGCCCACGGCCATCGGTCCCACCTCGCACTGGAGCGTGCCGGCGGCCATGAGGCAGTCCCGGGTGCTGGCCTGGAGGCCCGGAGGCAGGGCCACGGTGATGACGGCCCGGTTCAGCGGATCCGGCCCGTGCTGCGTGACGGTAAGCGTGTAGTCGATGCGCGGCACGGACACACCCGGCCTGGGGACAGCGGTGAGCGTCACCTCCACGTCCGCGGAGGCCGCGGCCCGAAGCACGGACACGTCATGGCTCCGGGTGTTGGCGGTGACGACGTCCGGCTTCAGGTCGCCGTCGAGCAGGCCCACCGCGAGCGCCGCGGGGCCCTCGCCGGTGGCCAGGCGCGTGGGCGCGCCGAAGGAACCGTGGCCCTGGCCGGGCAGCAGGGACACGGTGTCCTCGTTGAAGTTCGCGGTGATGAGATCCGGCATCCCATCGCCGTTGAAGTCGCCGGCCGCGACGAAGTACGGCCCGCCCTTCACGGCGAAATCCACGCGCACGGGGAACGTACCGGCGCCTGTGCCGCGCAGCACGGACACGCTCTGGCCCCGGAAGTTCGCGGTGACCACGTCCAGCTTCCCGTCGTCATCCACGTCCACCACCGCGACGGAGTAGGGCGCGTTGCCCGTGGCGAAGTCCATGCGCGGCCGGAACGTCCCGTCCCCGTTGCCGAGCAGCACCGACACCGTGTCCACGAAGTTCGCGGTGACCAGGTCCGCCATCCCGTCGTGGTTGACGTCGGCCACCTTCACCGCGAATGGGTTGGTGCCGGCGTTGACATCCTTCTGATGCACGAACCGTCCGGAGCCCCGGTTCAACAGCACCGACACGGAGTCGTCGAGCGAGTTGGCCGTCACCACGTCCAGGCGTCCGTCGCCGTCCAGGTCGCCCACGTCCACGGCCGAGGGCTCCGCGCCCACGGAGTGGTCGGTCCGCGCGCCGAACGTCCCATCCCCGCGCCCCAGCAGCACGGACACCGTGCCTCCGAAGTGGCTGGTGACCGCGTCCAGGTGGCCATCCCCGTTGAAGTCCCCTACCGCGACCGCGCCGGGCAACGCCCCGGTGGGCCGCTCCATGCCGGGCGCGAACGTTCCGTCCCCCAGGCTCCGCAACACGGACACGGTGCCCGCGGTGTGGTTGGCCGTGATGACGTCCAGACGCCCGTCCTCGTCGAAGTCGCCCAGCGCCACGGCGCGAGGCCCCATCCCCGTGGGAGAGGCGCGAGGCGCGTCCAGCAGCGGCTGGGGTGCAGTGGCCGCCATCCGCGGCAGCGCCATGGCAATCAGCACCGCGGCGCTGAACAGCATCACTCCCGCATGGGCCATTCGTGGGTGTCTCATGTTCATCCCCCTCTTCATTCACGATTCACGGCCCTGAACCGGCAAGGCCGTATGAACACGGTTTCCGTGACATCCCCGTGTGGTGTTGAAGAAGTAAGAAGG
>NZ_RAWF01000126.1:0-28116 GCF_003612075.1 Corallococcus sp. CA041A | reverse complement strand
ACAGACCCCAACCCGCCCCCGCCTCCCAGCGACGGGTGTGGGCGGATTCCCTCTTCTCGACAAGCCGGCAGGCATGGTTATGGGAAGAGCATTGGCGCGTTCCGTCAGCGCCCGGAGGCCTTCATGTCCGCAGAGACCCACCCCCAGCGGGAAACCCATTCATTCCAGGCGGAGATCCAGCAGCTGCTGAGCCTGGTCATCAACTCGCTCTACAGCCACCAGGAGATCTTCCTGCGCGAGCTGGTGTCCAACGCATCCGACGCGCTGGACAAGCTGCGCTTCCGCTCCATCACGGAGCCGGAGCTGCTCAAGGACGAGTCCGCGCTGGAGCTTCGCATCATCCCGAACGCCGACCAGGGCACCCTCACCATCGAGGACACCGGCGTCGGCATGACGCATGACGAGTTGGTGAAGAACCTGGGCACCATCGCGCACTCCGGTTCGCGCGAGTTCCTCCAGGCGCTGGCGCAGAAGGGAAAGAATGACGTGCAGCTCATCGGCCAGTTCGGCGTGGGCTTCTACAGCGCGTATCTCGTCGCGGACCGCGTGGAGGTGGTGAGCCGCGCCGCCGGTGAGACGTCCGCGTGGAAGTGGGCGTCGGAGGCGCACGGCACGTTCACGGTGGAGCCGGCGGAGAAGGCCACGCGCGGCACCGCCATCACGCTGCACCTGAAGGCGGACCAGAAGGAGTTCCTGGACGAGTGGAAGCTGAAGCAGCTCATCACCCAGTACTCGGACTACGTGGGCCACCCCATCAAGCTCCAGGTGACGAAGCAGGTGGGCAGCGGGGACACGCAGGCCACGGAGCAGGCGCTGGAGGTGGTGAACAAGGCCAGCGCCCTCTGGCAGCGTCCGAAGAGCGAAATCACGGACGAGCAGTACCAGGAGTTCTACAAGCACCTGACGCACGACTTCGACAAGCCGCTGGCGTGGACGCACTTCAAGGCGGACGGCACGCAGCAGTTCACGGGTCTGCTCTTCGTGCCCAAGCACCCGCCGTTCGACTTGAACTCGCAGCAGCAGCGCGGCGTGCGGCTGTTCGTGAAGCGCGTGTTCATCATGGACCGCTGCGAGGACCTGGTGCCGCAGTGGCTGCGCTTCGTGCGCGGCGTCATCGACTCGGACGACCTGCCGCTCAACGTGTCGCGTGAGATGTTGCAGGACTCGGCGGTGGTGCGCGCCATCCGCAAGCACGTGGTGAAGAAGTCGCTGGACCTCCTGGAGAAGCTGGCCAAGGACAAGCCGGACGACTACCGCACGTTCTGGGAGTCCTTCGGCACGGTGGTGAAGGAAGGCCTGACGCTGGAGACGGAGTACCGCGAGAAGCTGGGCGCGCTGGTGCGCTACGAGTCCTCGCGTGAGGAGGGCCTCACGTCGCTGGCGGACTACGTGGGCCGCATGAAGGAGGGCCAGGAGGCCATCTATTACGTCTACGGCGAGAGCCGGAAGGCGGTGGCGGACAGCCCGCACCTGGAGGCGCTGAAGCAGCGCGGCTACGAGGTGCTCTTCATGACGGACCCGGTGGACGAGTGGGCCGCGCAGGGCCTGCGCGAGTTCCAGGGCAAGCCGCTGGTCTCCGCGCTCAACGCGGACCTGAAGCTCCAGTCCACGGACGAGGAGAAGAAGGCGAAGGAGCAGCAGTCGGAAGGGCTCAAGGGCCTGACGGACAAGATGAAGGACGTGCTGAAGGAGGACGTGCGCGAGGTGCGCGTGTCGGACCGCCTCACGGACTCGCCGGTGTGCCTGGTGGTGTCGGAGGGCGGCACGCCGGCCTACCTGGAGCGCCTGCTCAAGGAGCGCGGCAAGGGAATGCCGCGCATCAAGCGCATCCTGGAGGTCAACCCCAAGCACCCGGTCATCGAGCACCTGCGCGGACTCCTCGCGAACGACCCGGCCGCGCCGCAGGTGGGCGAGTGGATTGAGCTGCTCCACGACCAGGCGCTGCTCACGGAGGGAAGCCCGTTGAGCGACCCGAACCGGTTCGCCCGGCGCATGACGGCGCTGCTCACGCAGGTGGCCGCCCGGAGCTGATGTTCCCGTGCGTGCGCGGGTCGCGAGGCCCGCCACGCACAGCTCACCCCCTGTTCGCCAGCTCCGCCTTCTTCAGGTCCACGAGCAGCGCCTCACCGGTCCACTGGCGGCGCTGCCCCGCTTCCGCCTCGCGGATGAGCTCCACGAGCCGTGAGTTCACCGGCGCGGAGACGCCGTGTTGGTGGGCCAGCCGGACCACCTCGCCGTTGAGGTAGTCCACCTCCGTCTTGCGGCCCGCGTGCAGGTCGTCCCACATGGACGAGCGCGCCTTCGGGTCGATGGCCAGCATCTTCTTCGCCAGCACCGAGAACACCGCGTCCGGCGCCCCCAGCAGCACCGGAATCCATCCCGGCGGCAGCGGCGTCAGCTTCGCGGGCTTCACCCCGGCGCGCCCCAGCACCGCCAGCGCCTCGCCCTGCGCAAGCGCCAGGCACCGCCGCCATGCGCGCTGTGACAGCTCCTCCTTCAACGGGAGGTTCGCCAGCGCGTTGAGCGCGTTGTTGAGGTTGAGCAACAGCTTCGCCCACTGGACCGCGACGATGTCCGCGTGCTGCTTCAACGCCAGCCCCGCGCGGGTGAATGCATCCACGAACGGCGCGAGCGCCGCGTGCCGCTCCACTTCCAGCGTGCCTTCCGACCCCGCGTGGAAATGGCCCTGCCCCTGCGCCGCGACGTTGAAGGGCACCATCCCCGTGAGCACCGTGTGGCCGGGCAGCAGACCGCGCAGCACCGCCGCGTTGTGCAGTCCGTTCTGGAAGCTGATGACGATGGTCCCAGGCTTGAGTCGCGGCGCGAGCGTCTGCCCTGCCTCCTCCGTCGCCGCGGACTTCACCGTGACGAGCACCAGGTCCGCCGTGGACAGCGCCTCCGGCCCCGTGTCGATGCGCACGTCCGCCGCGGGCACCTTCAGGTCCGCGCCCTGCCAGTCCGTCAGGTGCAGGCCGTGCGCACGCACCTCCGCCACCACCCGCTCGCGGCCAATGAAGCGCACCGTCGCGCCCGTCGCGGCGAGCCGCCCACCCACGTAACAGCCGATGCTGCCCGCGCCGAAGACGACCACCTCAGGAGTCGAAGCCATGGGCGCGCATTGTGGCACGCGCGCTCACGTCGCGGGCCACACCACGACGATGAGCACGTCCCACAAGGCATGGCTCACCCAGGACGCGGCAGGCGTCCGGCGCCACTCGGCCAGCGCGCCCCAGGCGAGCGACGTGGGAAGCGCGGCCAGGGCCAGCAGCGGCTCACCGAAGCCCAGCAGCACGACGCTCGACAGCACCGCCGACCCGGCGACCGCGCCCCACCGGCCCAGCCGGGGGCGCAGCGCACCCTGCACCCACCCTCGCCAGAACAGCTCCTCCGCCGGAACGAGCAGCAACACCAGGGCCAGCGCCGTCCCCAGCGACCCCGTGCCGAACGTCGAGTAGACGGATTGCAGCGGCTCGCAGAGCGCGTCGGTAAAGCCGCCGCAGAACGCCCACAGGAAGGCCCTCGCGCCCGCGAACAGCACCACCGCCTGGGCGACACCCCACGCGGTATCCAGGAGCGACAGGGAGGGAGGTGGCCCTCGCCAGGGGCCCATCGCCCGCCACGTCACCGCGAGCCAGACGGCGCAGAAGACGGAAGCGACGGCGAAGAAGCGCGGCGGATGCACGTGCACCAGCGCCGTCCAGGCCAGCACGCCGCCAGCGGCCGCGACCCGCCACAGAGGCAGGGCCGCGTCACCGGCTGACGGCGGTCCAACGGGAGAAGCAGTCATCGCGCGCGGCAGCGTACCCCGGCGCGATGGACGACGGCGGGCACGTTCACGCGTGCACCGCCGGCGCCGGTACGGACCTTCACGTCATCACTACGGGAGGCACGCGCCGCTGCCCGCGCCGTCGCTCACGCACCGGTAGCCCGTGCGGCACGACCCCTGGGTGTTGCCGCTCGACGGCGTGCAGGTCACGAAGCAGTAGGCGGTGGCGCCCCGGTCGTTGCTGTAGCAGTCCGAACCCGACGGGCAGCCGGCCGTCATGCAACTCTGGGTGCAGTAGCCGCCCGGGAAGCTGGTGCCGGTGAGGCACTGGCCCCCCGTGCCGCACGTGCTGTTGGTGGTGCAGGCCCCACCGATGGTCGTCGTGGGCGTGTGGTCGTCGTCCGACTGGTAGGGCACCAGCGTGAAGCTGATGTCGCTGGTCGTCTTGCCCTTGGTGACCGTCACGGTCTCCACCTGGGTGGTGTCGCGCCAGAAGCCCACGCGATCGCCGTCCTCGAAGTAGTCCCCTTCGCCGGTGTCGTCGATGGACGCCAGCACCAGGTAGTCGCGCGGGGTCATCTTCAGGCTGTAGTTGTACCCACCGGCCGCGCGCACCACGGAGATGCCGTCGTCGTCGACCTGCACCTCGCCCGCCGCGTCCAGGTACGCGAACCCGATGACCGCGTCCTTCTCATCCGAGGCGCCCACGCGGAACTTCACCAGCACCTGCGCGGTGCCCGCGCTCGACGCGCCCGTCAGGTCGATCTGCGCCACGTAGCTGCCCGGCGCCAGCGAGCCCGGGGTGACGGTCACGTTCAGCGCCGTGGACTTGTACGCGGGGACCGACAGCGAGGTGCTGGAGACGGACACCGCGGAGGCGTTGGCGCCGGAGACGGCCACGCTCACCTGCAGCGTGCCACCGCCGTTGTTGCGCACCGTCAGCGCCTGCGACGACGCGCCGGTGAAGGACAGCTGCGTGGTGGTGATGGCGAGCTTCGGGGGCAGCGTCGGGTCACCGCCGCCCTTGGCGCGCAGCACCGCGGCGTACGCGTCCACCAGGCCCGCGCCGCAGCCCTCGGAGCACTGGCTCGTCTTGTCCGCGGTGTCCTTCAGGATGGCCTCCACGTCCGCCGCCGTGAGCTTGGAGTCCTGCGCCAGCATCAGCGCCACGATGCCCGCCACGTGCGGGGTGGCCATGCTGGTGCCCTGGTACCACTCGTAGGAAGGCTGGTTGGTGCTGTTGGGCAGCGTGGACAGCACGCCGTCCGGGAAGCCGTCGCCGTTGCGGTCCTCGCTCGTCTGGCCGCCAGCGGCCATCACGTCCACCTGCGTGCCGAAGTTGGAGTAGCTGGCGCGCTTTCCGTTGAAGCGCACCGCGCCCACGCAGATGACGTTCTGCTGGTTGCAGGGGAAGCTGCTGTTGGTGTTGACGTTCTCGTTGCCCGCGGCCACCACCAGGATGGCCCCGCGCGCGTTGGCCGCGTTGATGGCGGTCTGCATCTCCGTCGACGCAGGACCGTCGCCGCCCAGGCTCATGTTGATGACCCGCGCGGGCGTGGTGTTCAGCCGCACGCCGGTGACGGGGCCGCCGCTGGCCCAGGTGACGCCCGCGATGATGTCCGCCAGCGAGCCGCCCTGCGTGCCCAGCACGCGCACCGGCAGGATGTTGCGGCCGGACCAGGTGACGCCCGCCACGCCCAAGCCGTTGTCGGACGACGCGCCAATGGTCCCCGCAACGTGCGTGCCGTGGAATGACGAGCCGCCGTTGGGCAGGTCCTTGCCGTTGTCCGTCGGGTCCGTGTCCACGCCATCGCCGTCGCCCGCGTTGGTGAGGCTGGAGATGAGGTCCATGCCCGGCAGCACGCGCGTGTTCAGGTCCGGATGCGACGTGATGCCGGTGTCCACCACCGCCACGACGATGGAGCCGCTGCCCGTGCCCAGGTCCCAGGCCGCCGGCAGGTTCATGTTCTTGTAGTGCCACTGCCGCGAGTAGAGCGGATCATTCGGCACGGCCTGCGCCCGCACGCGGACGTTGCTCTCCGCGTTCTGCACGCCCTGCACGGCCAGCACCTGGGACAGCACGCGCACGTGCTCCGCCTGGGTGAGCGCGCGCACGGTGGGCGCGCCACCGGACATCGCTTGCGGCTGGCTTACTTCGTAGCGCAGCAGGTGCTGCGTATCGCTCAGGAAGGCCTGGTGCACGACGTGGTAGCCCGCGACGCGCGCCTGCGCGACGGCCTCCTCCGCGGACAGCCCCGGCGTGTCGAAGCGGATGATGATCTCTCCCGGCAGCAGCGACGCCTCGTGCGTCAATTGCTTGGACGGGATGCCCGTGCGCCACACGCCTTGCGCGGCCAGGGCCTTGGAGACCTTCTGGGACAGGTTCTTCGAGCCCGGCAGGGAGAAGAACGCATCCAGCGACGAGCTGGCGTTCGCGGCGGCGGAGCCAGCCTGGAACGGCTGCAGGGAGCCCGAGACGGTCCCCTTCGTCGCATCAGTGTCATCGTCGTCGCTGTTTTCGCCGGGACAGGCCGCGAGACCGAGCAATCCCAGGAGGGCAAGGCGGCGGAGCATGAACGGAATCCTTGGAAGAACGTGTGAGAGCGTCCGACCCTAGGTCCGCTGCGGGCAATGCGTCCAGCTGTCCGGGGCCTGGCTGGCTGGACTCCCTTCCTTCGCGGTTTTGCCCTCACGCAAGGTGTTGTCTGGAAGGCAACGCGCAGCTTCGCAGGCAACAGGGAGGACTATCTCCCCAGGTCCTGCAACACCGCCTCCGCCGCGCGGCGCCCCGACGCGAGCGCTCCGTCGATGGACGCGTTCTCGCGATGGTCTCCGCACACGTAGAGCCCCGCGGCCAGCCGCACGGGCCGGTGCGGCTCCACCAGCGCGGACGGAGGCTGCGCGGGCAGTGCCTCCGCGAGCGTGTACGTGCGCAGATGCCGCCACGCGGACACCGCCGCGCCGAACCACTCCGTGAGCTGCGCACGCACACGCGCCTCCAGTGAGTCCTCGCCGCCCGGGTCGTCCACCACCGACACGGACACCAGCGCCTGGCCTGGGGGTGCGTACGCGGCGGAGACCTCGCTCATCACCGCCACGTTGTTCACCGGTCCGCGCCCCTCACCATTGAGCACGAGCCACGGCCCCTCCACCGGCGGCTCCGGCGCCGCGAAGTACAGACACGTCACGCGGTTCATCCGGGGCGCGGGCATGCCCACGAGCAGCGACGCCGCGCTGCCTGGGTCCGTCGCCACCACCACGGCGTCCGCGTGCAGCAGCTCACTGCCCGGCAGGCGCACGCGGTGCCCCCAGACCTCCTCCACGCGCACGCGCATCCGCAGCGCGCCTGAGGGCAGCTTCGCCGCCAGCTGTTCGGGGATGGCGCCCATCCCTTGCGCGGGCACGGACGCGTAGCCCGTGGAGAACATCCGGAACACGAACTCCAGCATCCGGCTGGACGTCGTCAGCCCTCGCTCCAGGAAGATGCCGCCGAGGAAGGGCGTGAAGAACGCTTCGAGCATCTCCTCGGAGAAGCCCAGGTCCAGCAGGAAGCGCCGCGACTCCTGCTGGGGCCGCTGCCACAAGTCGCCCAGTTCGCCAGACGTCGCGTGCTGCCGCAGCTCCAACACGCGCAGCTTGTCCGACAGACCTCCTGGTGCGTCGAACAGATGCGACACCGCCGTGACGGGATGCCGCAACGGGTCCGCAAGCGTGTGCAGCCGCCCACCCCGCCACACCTTCGCGCCGGGGATGAAGCGTTGGAGCGAGAGGGCCTTCAGGTCCAGCACCCGCTGACCTTCCGGGTAGGCGGTGAGGTACACCTGGAAGCCCCGGTCCAGCAGGAACCCTTCGTGCGAGTCGGTGCGCACTCTTCCGCCCGGTGAGTCCCCTGCTTCCAGCACGTGCGCGTCCACGCGGGCCTCGAGCAGCGCCGTCGCACACGCCAGGCCCGCGAGCCCCCCACCCACCACGATGACCCCGGGCCGCTTCGCCATGGTCCGCCTTCCGTACGAGCGTTCGGACCCTGGCTTGATAACGCCAGGACGTGCAAGCAAGACTCTGGTTCGGTTGCGGGCATCCGACAGTTACGGCAAAGGTTGCCGTGTGCACGGTGCTCCAAGCACACCCACGCAGGCATCCGCCCGCGTGCCCTTTGGAGAGAAAGAGCAGGAGTTCCCCATGCTGATCGTGATGCGCCCAGACGCGACGGACCAGGACATCGAGCGAGTGAACGATGAGATCCGCCGCCGTGGCTGGCATCCGCACGCGATCGCAGGGGGCTCTCGCACCGCCATCGGCATCACCGGCAACCCTGGCGCGGTGGAGCCGGAGCCCTTCCGCGTGCTGCCCGGCGTCGCGGACGCGGTCGCCATCTCCCAGCCGTTCAAGCTGGTCAGCCGCGAGGTGAAGCCGGAGGACAGCCTGGTGCGCGTGGGCAACCTCACGCTCGGCGGCGCCGCCATCCACGTCATCGCGGGCCCCTGCTCCGTGGAGTCGCGCGAGCAGATCATCTCCACCGCGCAGGCGGTGAAGCAGGCGGGCGCCACCATGCTGCGCGGCGGCGCGTTCAAGCCGCGCACCAGCCCCTATGAGTTCCAGGGCCTCAAGGGTGACGGCCTGGCGCTGCTCGCGGAGGCGCGCAAGGAGACGGGCCTGCTGGTGACGACGGAGGTGAAGGACACGGCGACGCTGGCCTCCGTCGCGGAGCACACCGACATCCTCCAGGTGGGCGCGCGCAACATGCAGAACTTCAGCCTGCTGGAGGCGGTGGGCGAGACGCGCAAGCCCGTCCTGCTCAAGCGCGGCATCAGCGCCACCATCAAGGAGCTGTTGATGGCGGCCGAGTACATCGTCGCGCGCGGCAACACCCAGGTCATCCTCTGCGAGCGGGGCATCCGCACGTTCGAGAACATGACGCGCAACACGTTGGATTTGAACGCGGTGCCCATGCTCAAGGCGCTCACGCACCTGCCGGTGTTCGTGGACCCGTCGCACGGCATCGGCGTACGCAAGGCCGTCCCCGCGATGATGCGGGCCGCGGTCGCCGCGGGCGCGGACGGCCTCATCGTGGAGGTGCATCCGGATCCGCCGCGCGCCAGGTCGGACGGCTTCCAGTCGCTGGACTTCTCCGAGTTCGAGAAGGCCATGGGTGAAGTGCGGGCCATCGCCCAGGCGATGGGACGCGAAATGGTCAGGCTGGGATAGGCCATGACACTCAAGGAAGCGCTGGGCAAGGTAGTGGGCCGGCGCGACCTCTCCCGCGAGGAGATGGCCTCCGTGATGGGCCAGATGCTCGCGGGCGAGGCATCCGCCGCGCAGGTCGGTGCGCTGGCGGCCGCGCTGCGCATGAAGGGAGAGACCGAGGACGAAATCCTCGGCGCGGCGGAGGCCATGCGCGCCTGCGCGGCGAAGATTGCTCCCCTGGCGGAGGTGGTGCTCGACACCTGCGGTACGGGGGGTGACGGAGCGCACACCTTCAACATCTCCACCGCGGTGGCCTTCGTGGCCGCCGGGGCGGGGGTGACGGTGGCCAAGCACGGCAACCGCGCGGTCTCCAGTCGCTGCGGCAGCGCGGACGTGCTGGCGGCGCTGGGCGTGTCCATGGAGCGGGCGCACGCGCAGGTGGCGCGAGACATCGACGAGCACGGGGTGGGCTTCCTCTTCGCGCCCTCGCACCACAGTGCGCTGAGGCACGTGGCGCAGGCGCGCAGGGACCTGGGCTTCCACAGCGTGTTCAACCTGCTGGGGCCGCTGACGAACCCCGCGGGCGCGCGCTACCAGCTGCTGGGCACGTTCGACCGGCAGCGCGTGGAGCAGACCGCGCGCGTGCTGGGGCGCCTGGGCAGCCGGCGCGCCTGGGTGGTGCACGGACACGACGGGCTGGATGAGATTTCGCCGTGCGCGCCCACGGAGGTCGCGGAGCTGTGCGCGGACGGCACCGTGCGCCGCTTCACCGTGACGCCGGAGGACGCGGGCCTGACGACGGTGCCGCGAGAGTCCATCGCGGGAGGCGACGCGGACGAGAACGCGAAGCGCCTGCGCGGGTTGCTCGCGGGAGAGCGTGACGGAGTGCGTACGGCGGTGCTGCTCAACGCGGCCGCCGCGCTGCTCATCGTGGGGCTCGTGGACACCCTGAAGGAAGGCGTGAAGCGGGCCGAGCACGCCATCGACTCCGGGGCCGCCGAACGCAAGCTCGCGGCGCTCATCCAGAGGGTCGCGGCATGACGGCGCGCACTTCCAAACCGAAACTGGCTGCGCGCCTCCGCACGCGAGGCATCCCGTCATGACGACCTCCACTTCGGCAGCGAAGCCCGTTGAAGCACCGGGCACGCTGGACGTCATCATGGCGCGCAAGCGCCGGGAGCTGGGCACCCGCCCGCTGCCCACGCACGGCGCGCATCCCCCGACGCGGGACTTCGCGCAGGCGCTGGTGCGGCGCACGCTCGGACATCCGGTCAACGTCATCGCGGAGGTGAAGCGCAAGAGCCCTTCGGGCGGCGACTTCCCCCACGCGGACGTGGTCGCGGTGGCCCGTTCCTACGAAGCCGCGGGTGCCTGCGCCATCAGCGTGCTCACGGACGGGCCGGACTTCGGCGGCAGCCTGGAGGACCTGGTCGCGGTCCGGGCCGCCGTCTCCATCCCCGTGCTGCGCAAGGACTTCCTCGTCGCCGCCAGCGAGGTGGAGGAGAGCGCGGCCTGGGGCGCGGACGCGGTGCTGCTCATCGCGGATGCGCTCGGGGATTCGGAGCTCCGGGAGATGATCGCCGCGGCGAAGCAGGTGCGCGTGGCCGCGCTCGTGGAAGCCCACACGGAGGCGCACGCCGAACGCGCACTCGCCGCGGGCGCGAGCATCATCGGCCTCAACAACCGCAACCTCGCCACGCTGAAGACGGACACCGGCACCGCGCTCCGGGTGATGCCCGCGCTGCGCTCCCGGTCCACCGCGCTGGTGGCGGAGAGCGGCCTCAAGCACCTGGCGGACCTCACCGCCGCGCGCGACGCGGGCGCCAACGCCGTGCTCGTGGGCGAATCCCTCCTGCGCGACGCGGACCCCGGCCGTGCCCTGCGACGGCTGCTCGGGCTGGAAGGCGACGGGACATGAGGGTCCTGGTGAAGGTCTGCGGCGTGACGCGCGTCGCGGACGCGAAAGGCGTGTGGGCCGCGGGCGCGGACGCGATGGGACTCAACTTCCATCCGGGTTCCCCCCGCTTCGTGGACCTGGCCACGGCGGCGGAGCTCGCACGCACGCGGCCTCCGTTGGCCTCCATGGTGGGCGTGTTCGTCAACGCGAAGCCAGAGGACATCC
Organism: Corallococcus sp. CA041A; assembly: GCF_003612075.1. NCBI lineage: Bacteria > Pseudomonadati > Myxococcota > Myxococcia > Myxococcales > Myxococcaceae > Corallococcus > Corallococcus sp. CA041A. The sequence goes on along the minus strand of NZ_RAWF01000126.1, from coordinate 17,044 downwards.
GGGTGCGCGTGCGCGAGTGCGGCCTCACCACCGTGCAGCTCCACGGCGACGAGTCCCCCGAGGACTGCTCCGGATACGGCGTGCCAGTCATCAAGGCGCTGCGCGTGCGCGGGCCGGACGACGTGGAGAAGGCCAGAAGCTACGTGGGCGTGGGTGATGTCGCGGGGCTGCTCCTGGACGGCGCGGCCCCGGGCTACGGCGGTGGCGGCGTCACCTTCGACTGGGCGCTGGTGAAGCAGCTGTCGGACTGCGGCCTGCCGGTGCTGGTGGCGGGCGGCCTCAAGCCTTCCAACGTGGCCGAGGCCGTGAAGGCCACCCGGCCCTACGGTGTGGACGTGGCCAGCGGAGTGGAGTCCTCCCCTGGCATCAAGGACCTGGATGCGGTGCGCGCCTTCGTGCGCACGGTCCAGTCCCTCAACCTCTGAGGAGTCGTGCCATGACGAAGGACACTGCCGTGGGCCGCTTCGGCCGTTACGGTGGACGCTATGTGCCGGAGACCCTGGTCCCGGCGCTGCTGGAGCTGGAAGAGGCCTACGCGAAGGCGCAGCAGGACGCGTCCTTCGGCGAGGAAGTCACCCGCGTGTTGCGCGAGTACGTGGGCCGTCCCACCACGCTGACGCCCGCGCACCGGCTCACGGAGTCGTGGGGGGGCGCGCAGGTGTGGCTCAAGCGCGAGGACCTGGCGCACACGGGCGCGCACAAGATCAACAACACCGTGGGACAGGTGCTGCTCGCCCGGCGCATGGGCAAGAAGCGCATCATCGCGGAGACGGGCGCGGGGCAGCACGGCGTGGCCACCGCCACCGCGTGCGCGCTCTTCGGCCTGCCCTGCGAGGTGTTCATGGGCGCGCTGGACGTGGAGCGACAGGCGCTCAACGTCTTCCGCATGCGCGCGCTGGGCGCGGTGGTGCGGCCGGTGGAGTCGGGCTCGCGCACGCTCAAGGACGCGATGAACGAAGCCATGCGCGTCTGGGTGTCGCAGGTGCAGGACACCTACTACGTCATCGGCAGCGCGGCGGGCCCGCACCCCTACCCCACCATCGTGCGCGACTTCCAATCCGTCATCGGCCGCGAGATTCGCGCCCAGACGCTGGCCACGATGGGCCGGCTGCCGGACGCCATCATCGCGTGCGTGGGCGGCGGCTCGAACGCCATCGGCGCGCTGCACCCCTTCATCCCGGACACGGCGGTGCGGCTCGTCGGCGTGGAGGCGGGAGGCCACGGCCTGGACTCCGGCCAGCACGGCGCGTCGCTGACGCTGGGCACGGAGGGCGTGCTGCACGGCTCGCGCTCGCTGGTGCTCCAGGACGAGAACGGCCAGATTCAGGAGGCGCACAGCATCTCCGCCGGCCTGGACTACCCGGGCGTGGGGCCGGAGCTGGCGCACCTGGCGAAGACGGGACGCATGGAGGTGCGCACCGCGACGGACGACGAGGCGCTCACGGCCTTCTACGAGGTCGCGCGCGCGGAGGGCATCCTCCCCGCGCTGGAGACGTCGCACGCGTTCGCGGCGGCGCGCTCGCTGGCCCGCGACATGGGCAAGGGCAAGCACCTGGTCATCAACTGCTCGGGCCGGGGTGACAAGGACGTGGCGACCATCTCGGCGCGCGGAGTGCCGCCTGCGACGGGGGTGAAGTCATGAGCACGGAGCTGGGCAAGGCGTTCGCGAAGGCAAAGGCCCGCGGAGAAGGCGCGCTGGTGGCGTACGCGATGGCGGGCGACCCGGACCTGCCGAAGTCCGTGGACGTGTTCGCCGCCATGGTGGAGGGCGGCGCGGACGTGCTGGAGATTGGCGTGGCGTTCAGCGACCCCATCGCGGACGGCCCCGTCATCCAGGCCGCGTCGGAGCGGGCGCTGAAGGCCGGAGCCACCCTGCGCCGCGTGCTGGACGAAGTGGTGCCGGAGGTGCGCCGCCGCTGCCCGGAGACGCCGCTGGTCATCATGACCTACGTCAACGTGGTGATGGCCATGGGCGAGGAGCGCTACGCGAAGCTCGCGCGCGAGCGGGGCATCGTGGGCACCATCCTCCCGGACCTGCCACCCGAGGAGAGCGCGAGCATCCGCGCCGCGTTCGACAAGGAGGGCGTGGACTTGGTGCCGCTGTGCGCGCCCACGACGCCGCCCGCGCGCGCGGAGGCCATCGCGAAGGACGCGCGAGGCTTCGTCTATTGCGTGTCCGTGGCGGGCGTCACCGGCATGCGCGCGGAGCTGCCGCCGGACCTGTCACAGCGGCTGGACCTGGTGAAGCGCGCCGCGTCCGTGCCGGTGGTGGCGGGCTTCGGCATCTCCAACGCGGAAACGGCCCGGCCGCTGGTGGCCCACGCGGACGGCGTCGTCGTGGGCAGCGCGCTGGTGAAGGCCGCCCACTCGGACGGTCCGGCCGCGGCGAAGCAGCTCTGCGCGGACATCAAGCGCGGCCTGAAGCGCTAAGGTCCGCTCCACGCGCCGGCACGTCGCCGGCGCCAGGAGACCGGACATGCACACCCCGCCCATCCTGGGGCCCACCCTCGAAACGCCGCGCCTCATCCTGCGTCCTCCCACGCTCCAGGACCTGGAGGGCTTCGTGGCGATGATGGCGGACGAGGAGTCCGCCCGGTACATCGGCGGCCTCCAGCCCCGCTCCAACGTGTGGCGCGCCGTCTGCGCCATGGCCGGCTCCTGGGTGCTCCAGGGCTTCGCCATGTTCTCCGTGTTCGAGAAGTCCACCGGCAAGTGGGTGGGCCGGCTCGGGCCCTGGCAACCCGCGGAGTGGCCGGGCCCGGAGGTCGGCTGGGGCCTGTCTCGCGACGCGTGGGGCAAGGGCTACGCGACGGAGGGCGCGGCGGCCACCATCGACTGGGCCTTCGACCATCTCGGGTGGACGGAGGTCATCCACTCCATCTCCCCTCCGAACGAGCCGTCGAAGCAGGTGGCCCGCCGGCTGGGTTCACGCTTCCTGCGCATGGGCATGCTGCCCGCGCCCTACAACGACCACGAGGTGGAGATCTGGGGTCAGAGCCGTGAGGAGTGGCGGACACGCAAGCGGTAGCGCGTGCACTTTTCCCTCCCGTCCCGCCACGGGCTGACACAGATTGGCGCCATGAACACACGCGCCCCCCAGGTGGTCCTCGTCCGTCACGGTGAGACGGAGTGGAGCCGCAGCAGCCAGCACACCGGCCGCACGGACCTGCCGCTGTTGGAAGAGGGCCGCCAGATGGCGGAGCGGCTCCACGCGCCGCTGAGCAAGTGGCGCTTCGCCGCCGTGTGGACCAGCCCGCTGACGCGCGCGCAGGAGACGTGCGTGCTCGCGGGCTACGGCGACGTGGCCCAGAAGAAGAACGACCTGATGGAGTTCAACTACGGCGACTACGAGGGCCGCACCGGCGCGGACATCCGGACCACGCGCCCGGACTGGACGCTGTGGCAGGACGGCGTGCCCAATGGCGAAACGCTGGAGGACGTGGGCACCCGAGCCGACCGCATCATCGCGGAGGCGCGCGCTCTCCAGGACGACGTCCTCCTCTTCTCGCACGGGCACATGCTGCGCATCCTCGCCTCGCGCTGGCTGGGCCTGCCCCCGGACGGAGGCAGGCTCTTCCACCTGGGCACTGCGTCCATCAGCGTGCTGGGCTCCGAGGCCGGCGGCAAACAGCCGGTCCTCGTGAGCTGGAACGACACCACGCACCTGAAGGACTGACGCCCGCTACAGCTTCCCCTCCAGGAAGTTGCGCACCAGCGACGGGCCTTCCGGCGTCAGCACGCTCTCTGGATGGAACTGCAGGCCCACCACCGGCCGCGTGCGGTGACGCAGCGCCATCACCAGGCCATCCTGGCTCCACGCGGTGGCCTCCAACTCCGCGGGCATGGACTCCGCCGCCACCACCAGCGAGTGGTAGCGCGCCGCCTGGAAGCCCTGCCGCATGCCGGTGAAGACGCCGGTGCCGCCGTGCCGGATGTGCGCCGCCTTGCCGTGCACGGGCTCCGGTGCGCGCACCACCTGCCCGCCAAACGCAGCACCAATGGACTGGTGTCCCAGGCACACGCCCAGCACCGGCACTCGAGACTGGGAGATGGCCGCCACGCTCACCCCGGCCTCGTGCGGCGTGCACGGCCCCGGGGACACCACCAGGTGGGACGCGCCCGACGCCGCGATGCCCGCGACATCCAGCGCGTCGTTGCGCACCACCTTCACCTCCGCGCCCAGCGTGTAGAGCAACTGCACCAGGTTGAAGGTGAACGAGTCGTAATTGTCGATGACGAGGATCACCGCCCACCTCCTTCGCGAGCCAGGCGCAGCGCGGCGGCCATGGCGCCCGCCTTCGCCTCCGTCTCGTCCGCTTCCTTCATGGGGTCCGAGTCCGCCACCAGCCCCGCCCCGGCGGTCCACATGGTGCGGTCGCCATCCACGAAGAAGGTGCGCAGCGCGATGGCCACATCCAGCGTGCCGCAGAAGGACAGGTAGCCCACCGCGCCGGCATAGGGCCCGCGCCGCATGGGCTCCAGCTCGTCGATGATCTGCATCGCGCGGATCTTCGGTGCGCCTGAAACAGTGCCCGCGGGGAAGGTGCTCGCCAGCGCGTCCAGCGCGTCGAAGCGCGTGGTGTCCAGCTTGCCGCGCACCTGGGACACGATGTGCATCACGTGGCTGTAGCGCTCGATGATCATCAGGTCCTCGATGCGCACCGTGCCCGGCGCGGCCACCCGGCCCACGTCGTTGCGCCCCAGGTCCACCAGCATGATGTGCTCGGCGCGCTCCTTCTCGTCCGCGAGCAGCTCCTTCTCCAGCGCCTGGTCCTCGGCCTCGGAGCCGCCCCGGCGGCGCGTGCCCGCGATGGGCCGCACCACCACGTCCCCATCGCGCACCTGCACCAGCAGCTCCGGTGACGCGCCCACCAGCGCGCGCGCCTCGCCCAGGTCCACCAGGAACAGGTACGGAGACGGATTCACCCGCCGCAGCGCCCGGTAGAGCGACAGCGGAGGGATGGCGCCCTTCGCCTCGAACCTGCGCGCGAGCACCGCCTGGAAGCAGTCGCCCGCGCGCACGTACTCCTGCACCTTCTCCACCGCCCGGGCGTAGCCCTCGCGGTCCCAGCACGCGACGGGGGCCGGCGCGTTCTTCTGCGCGGGGACGGCGGCGTAGGCCTCCGGCGACAGCGGCCGGCGCAGCTTCTCCGCCATTGCCTCCGCGCGTCCTTCCGCGTCCTTCAGCGCCGCCGCGACACTGCCGTGCAGCGCGGGCCGAGCGATGGTGATGGCCTTGAGCGTCTGGGTGCGCGTGTCGTGGGTGACGAAGTCCTCCGCGATGAGCCACTCGGAGTCCGGGAAGCCCGTGTCGCGCGGATGGCGGTCCGGCACGCTCGGCTCGAACCACGACGTGGCGTTGTAGCCCAGGTAGCCCACGAGCCCGCCCAGGAAGGGCGCCTCGCCCGGCAGCGTCGCCACGGACAGCTCGCGCCACAGCGTGCGCAGCACGTCCAGCGGCCGGCCCTCGCGACGCTCCTCATGCGAGCCACGCCACAACGTGAGCCCGTCGCGGTCCAGCCGCACGCGGCCTGCCGGGTTCACGCCCACGTGGCTGTAGCGCCCGAAGCGCTCGCCGCCGTAGCACGACTCGAGGATGAAGCCGCGGCTTCCACCGCCCAGCTTCAGGTATGCCGACAGCGGTGTATCCAGGTCCGCCGGCAACTCCACCGACACCGGCACCGCCTGGCCTGCTTCCGCGCGCTGCCGGTAGGCTGCCTTCCGCTCCTGCGCATCCATGGTCGATTGCCCTGACCCCCTCTTCCTTCACCCGGAGGGGCTCCCGGGTGCCCGGCCTTCCGGGCCCTGCGACTACGGCTTCTTCACCTTCGTGAACACGCCGTCATTCCACTGATAGACCTCGCGCGCCGTAACCGTCCACGCCTTGCCTTCTTCCTCTTCCTCGACGGTCTTGCGCGTCACCACGGCCTGCTTCGCGGCCGCCTGGAAGGCCACCTTGAAGGTGCTGAAGTTCGGCGCGTCCGACAGCCCGGCCGCCTCCAGCGCGAGCTTCGCCTTGCCGAGCACGCCCTTCGCCTTCTTCCCGTCCGCTTGCGTGTAGCTCACGTACGTGGTGATGAAGTCCCCGCAGCGCTCCGGCGTGGACTCCATCTCCAGCAGCGCCACGCCCGCCTTCTTCGCGGGAACCAGGCGCATCTTCACCGGACCGCCATGGCCTTCACCGTAGGCCGTGGAGGCCACCTGCACGTCCACGCTGCTCACGCGCCGGGGCGGCTTCACGTTCGGCTCCAGCACGCGCACGCGAGCCTTGAACTCGTTGCTCATCACCACCGTGGCCACTTCCATCTCACCGTCCCCGTCCAGGTCGGCCTCGATGCGGAACGGAGTGAGCGTGTTGCCGAACACCCAGCCCGTGACGGGAGCGGCACCGGCGGGAGCCTTCGCATCCACCACCGCCACCTGGTACCAGGTGTTGACGTACTCCCCGACCTTCGCGCGGGTCCCCGCCTTCACCACCTTCACGGGCGTGCCCAGCATCAACGTCTGGACCACGGCCGCGTCCGCCGCCGCGTTCGCGCGAAGGTTCCCCTCGTCCACGCCCAGGTAGACCGTCTGCCCCGCCGCGAAGGCGGTGAACTCGAAGCTCTCGGGGGCCGGCGCGGCGCCCTCCTCCGCCATCGCGGCGCGGTATTCGAGCACCGTCTCGGAGTCCGGTTCTTGCGTCAGGAAGAGGGACAAGAGGAGCGCGGACGGCGTCATCACAAAGGGTCCGAGGTTGGGGTTTCCGGGTTTATCCCCTGTCCACGCCCACCATCCAAGGGGCCCTCCGGTCCCTGGCTTCGTCGTTTGGAGCGCAAGCAAGGTCAGGACGGCCGCCCGCCCCCTTGTCAGCGGAGCGCGCGAGAGGGTCCGGCCGTGGGTGGCCCCTGCTCCAAGGCCTCGTTACCTCTAGAGGACCGTGGCCACCGCGACCCACCAGGAACGAACGCCGCTGGTTTCCGTGACGCCGCAGGGGCTGTATTGCCAGGCGGGGAACTTCCACATCGACCCATGGCGTCCGGTGGAGCGGGCGCTCGTCACGCACGCGCACGGCGACCACGCCCGAAGTGGGAGCAAACGCTACCTGGGGGCAGCTCCCGGCCGAGGCCTGTTGCAGCGCCGCCTGGGAGCGGACGCGGTCATCGACACGCTGGAGTACGGCGAGAAGCTGACCGTGGGCGACACCACCGTGAGCTTCCACCCCGCGGGCCACGTGCTGGGCAGCGCGCAGATCCGCGTCGAGCACCGGGGCGAGGTCTGGGTCATCTCCGGCGACTACAAGCGCACGCCGGACCCCACGTGCGCGCCCTTCGAAGTGGTGCGCTGCAACACCTTCATCACCGAGGCGACGTTCGGCCTGCCCATCTACCGTTGGGATGAGACGGGCCTCGTGGCCCAGGACATCCTGCGCTGGTGGGACGCGAACCGCGAGGCGGGCCGCTCCGCGGTGCTCTTCTGCTACGCGCTGGGCAAGGCACAGCGCCTGTTGGCGGAGCTGGGGAAGCTCACGGACCGGCCGGCCTACGTGCACGGCGCGGTGAACGGGCTCGTCACCGCGTACCGCGAGGCGGGCATCGCGATGCTGCCCACGCAGATGGTGTCGGAGACGGAGAAGGGCACGTCCTTCGCGGGCGCGCTGGTGCTGGCGCCGCCGAGCGCGGCCGGCTCCACGTGGATGCGCCGCTTCGGCGAAGCGGAGACGGGCTTCGCGTCGGGGTGGATGCGCGTGCGAGGCAACCGGCGCCGTCGAGGCTACGACCGGGGCTTCGTGCTCTCCGACCACGCGGACTGGCCGGACCTGCTGCGCACGGTGGCGGACACACAGGCGGAGAAGGTGCTCGTCACGCACGGCTACACCGACCCCTTGTCGCACTACCTGCGGGAGCGGGGCGTGGATGCCTCGCCGCTCGCCACGCCCTTCGAGGGCGAAGCGGAGGACTGACGCGTGCGCGCCCTGGCCGACCTCTACGACACGCTCGACCAGACGACCTCCACCAACGCGAAGGTGGAGGCGATGGCGCGCTACTTCCGGCAGACGCCACCGGAGGACGCGGCCTGGGGACTGTTCTTCCTCACAGGTCAGAAGCTCAAGCGACTGCTCACGTCGAAGCTGCTGGTGGGCTGGACTCAGGAACTCACGGGCATCTCGGGCTGGCTCTTCGACGAGGTCTACGCGTCGGTGGGAGACCTGGCGGAGGTGATTGCCCTGCTGCTCGACGGAGCGAACCTCCCGCCCGAGCACGCCGAGGAGCTTCCCCTCTCACGTTGGTTGGAAGAGCGACTGCTGCCCCTGCGTGGCCTGGACGCGGCGGAGCAGCGCGAGCGAGTCGTGGGCTGGTGGAAGTCCATGCCCCGCCGCGAGCTGTTCCTCCTCAACAAGATGCTCACAGGCGAATTGCGCGTGGGCGTGTCCAACACGCTGGTGGTGCGAGCCATCGCGCAGGTCACCGGCCTGCCCCCGCCCAGCGTGGCGCACCGGCTGATGGGCACGTGGACGCCGACGAAGGCGTTCTTCGAACAGCTCGTGGCACCGGACGTATCGGACGGGCACGTGTCGCGCCCATATCCGTATTACCTCGCGTCGCCGCTGGAGCAGCCAGCGGAGTCCCTGGGCGAATTGAGCGACTGGCTCGTCGAATGGAAGTGGGACGGCATCCGGGGCCAACTCATCCGACGCCAGGGCGAGGTGTTTCTCTGGAGCCGGGGCGAGGAGCTGATCACCGAACGCTTCCCCGAAATCACCGAAGCCGCACGGGCCCTGCCCGAAGGCACGGTGCTCGACGGCGAGGTGATGGCCTACGAGGACGGAGTCCCCCTGCCCTTCGCCCGGCTCCAGCGCCGCATTGGCAGACAGAAGCTCACGCCCAAGGTGCTGGCGGAGGCCCCCGCCGCGTTCGTCGTCTACGACCTGCTGGAGCAGGACGGAAAGGACTTGCGAGAACTGCCCCTGCGCGAGCGCCGCGCGAGGCTGGAGGCCCTGCTCAAGGACCACCCACGCTTCCCCATCTCCCCCACGGTGACAGCCGCTTCGTGGGAGGAACTGGCGGAGCTGCGAAAGGAGTCCCGCGCTCGCAACGTCGAAGGCCTGATGCTCAAGCGCCTGGACTCGGTGTACCAGACGGGGCGCAAGCGCGGCGATTGGTGGAAGTGGAAGATCGATCCGTACACCGTGGATGCGGTGCTGCTCTACGCGCATCCAGGTCACGGCCGGCGCTCGTCGCTCTACACGGACTACACCTTCGCGGTGTGGAACGGCGAGGACCTGCTCCCGGTGACGAAGGCCTACTCGGGCCTCACCGACGAGGAGATTGGCAAGCTGGACCGGTGGATCCGCGCCCACACGCGGGAGAAGTTCGGCCCGGTGCGCTCGGTGGATCCGGAGCAGGTGTTCGAGCTGCACTTCAAAGCCATCGCCCCGTCCCCGCGCCACAAGTCAGGCATCGCCCTGCGCTTCCCACGCATCGCCCGCTGGCGCGCGGACAAGACGGCCAGGGACGCGGACACGCTCGATTCGCTGAAGGGGCTGCTTCATGCAGCCCACTAGGCCCCGCCGCAATCGCATGCGCGGCAAGCACGCGCCGGAGAAGCAGGGCGAATCACCGAAGCCAACAAAGACCCGCGCAAAGCGCCCCGCGCCCCGAAGCCCATCCCCATACAAAGGCACGCCGCTGGCTCAACTCCGCCAGTGGTTCGCATCCAAGGGCTGGACGCCCTACGCCTTCCAGGAAGAAGCGTGGGCCGCCTACGCGCGAGGAGACAGCGGCCTCATCCACGTGCCCACCGGCGCGGGCAAGACATACGCCGCATACCTCGGCCCGCTGGCGGACGTGGCGGAGCGCAATCAGAAGGGCCTCCAAATCCTCTACCTCACGCCACTGCGAGCCGTGTCGCGTGACGTGGAGCAGGCCCTGCGCGAACCGCTGATGGCATTGGACGCGGACCTGGAGGTGGAGAGCCGCACGGGCGACACGTCCTCTTCCGTGCGCCAACGTCAGCGCGAGCGCCTACCTCAGGTCCTCATCACCACGCCGGAGTCCCTGTCGCTCCTTCTGACACAGGAGCAGGCCGCGGAGAACTTCGCCTCACTGCGCGCCGTCATCGTGGACGAGTGGCACGAACTGCTCGCATCCAAGCGAGGCACCCAGGTGGAGCTGGCCCTGGCCCGCCTGCGCCACTTCGCTCCGGGCCTGCGCATCTGGGCGCTGTCCGCCACGCTCGCCAATCTGGAGGAGGCCGCGGGCACTGTCGTGGGCACGGACCGCAAGCCCACGCTGGTCAGCGCGGATCTGCAGCGCCCGGTGCACGTGGAGACGCTGCTGCCAGAGGAGGTGGACACCTTCCCGTGGGCCGGGCACCTGGGCTTCACCATGCTCCCACGCGTGGCGGACTGGTTGGACCCCACGCAGTCCACACTCCTCTTCACCAACACCCGCTCACAGGCGGAGCGCTGGTTCGAAGGACTGCGCTTCCTGCGCCCCGAATGGGAACACCTGCTCGCGCTGCACCATGGTTCCATCGACCGCGAGGAGCGAGAGCGCGTGGAAGGAGGCCTCAAGGACGGGAGCCTGCGCCTCGTCGTGTGCACGTCATCGCTGGACCTGGGCGTGGACTTCGGCCCGGTGGAGCGAGTCATCCAGATAGGAAGTCCCAAGGGCATTGGCCGCACGCTCCAACGCGCGGGCCGCAGCGCGCACCGTCCCGGAGCCACGTGCCGCATCCTCTTCGTCCCCACGCACGCGCTCGAACTGGTGGAGATGGCCGCCGCCCGAGACGCCATCGCGCGCCGCGAAGTGGAGCCGCGCACGCCCCTGTCCAAGCCGCTCGACGTGCTGGCCCAGCACCTGGTGACGTGCGCGCTGGGAGGAGGCTTCACCCGCGAGGCCCTGCGCGACGAGGTCCGCACCGCCACGAGCTACGCGTCCCTCACCGACGAGGAGTTCGACCAGGCCCTCACCCTGGTGCGCGAAGGAGGCCCCACGCTGCGCGCCTATCCGGAGTTCCGCCGCGTGGTGGAGGTGGACGGCCGCTTCCGCGTGCCCGACGCGCGCCTCGCCCGGCTGCACCGGCTCAACATCGGCACCATCACGTCGGACGCGTCCGTGCAGCTGCGCTACTGGAGCGGCGGCACCCTGGGCACGGTGGAGGAGTCCTACGTCAGCCGCCTGAAGCCTGGAGACACCTTCCTCTTCGCGGGCCGCCGGCTGGAGTTCAGCCGCTTCAAGGACATGACGGCGTACGTGAAGCCCGCGAAGGCCAAGGCCACCCAGACGCCGCGCTGGGGCGGCAGCCGCCTGCCCCTGTCCACCTCGCTCGCGTCCGCGATGCGCCGCACGCTGGAGGCCGCGCGCCAGGGCGATGTCACCCGGGACGAGGTCGCCGCCGCATGGCCCATCCTCGACGCACAGGCCCGCCTGTCCCGCATCCCCGGCGACGGCCGCTGTCTGGCGGAGACCTGCCGCACGCGGGACGGCTACCACCTCTTCCTGTATCCCTTTGAAGGAAGGCTCGTGCACGAAGGCCTGGCGGCGCTCCTCGCCCTGCGCCTCACGCGCCTGCGGAAGGCCACCTTCAGCCTGTCCGTGAACGACTACGGCCTGGAGCTGCTCACCTCCACACCGTTCCCCTTCGATGAAGCCCTGCGCGCGGCCCTCTTCACCCGCGAGCACCTGGTGGAGGACATCCTGGAGAGCGTGAACCTGAGCGAGCTCGCGCGCCGGCAGTTCCGCGACATCGCCCGTGTGGCCGGACTGGTGATGCCGGGCCTGCCCGGAGCGCGCAAATCCACCCGCCAGGTCCAGGCCAGCGCCGCGCTCCTCTATGACGTCTTCGTGAAGTACGACCCGGACAACCTCCTCTTGCGCCAGGCCCGCCGCGAGGTCCTGGAACATCAGTTCGAACAGGGCCGGCTCGCGCGCACCCTGGAGCGCCTGGAGGCGCACCCCGTCGAAGTCGTCCATGTCCACCGGCCCTCGCCGCTGGGCTTCCCGCTCGTCGTCGAGCGCATCAGCGCGAGCGTGTCCAACGAATCCCTGCTGGACCGCGTGCAGCGCCTCAAGGAGCGATGGTCCCAGGCCGATGCCAGACCCGCGTAGCGGACGTGGACGTGGAGCTGCTCCCGGAACGGGCCTTGCATTGGCCCGAGGCCGGCGTGCTCGCGGTGGCCGACCTGCATTGGGGCAAGACGGAGTCCTTCCAGCAGCACGGCATCCCCCTCCCCCTGGGGGTCCTGGATGACGACCTGGCCCGCCTCTCCGCCGCCCTCACCGCCACCAGCGCCCGGCGACTCTTATTGGTGGGGGACCTCGTGCACTCGCGCCAGGGGCTCACCGCGGACGTCATCAGCCGCGTGAATACCTGGCGCGAAGCTCATGCATCACTAGAAGTCGTGCTGATACGCGGCAACCATGACCGCCACGTGCGGACCCTTCCGCCCTTCTGGAGGATGGAGGACCGCGCGGAGGTATTAGACGAAGGCCCGTTCCGCTTCGCCCACCACCCGGAGCCGGCCACCGGACGCTACGTCTGGGCCGGGCACCTCCACCCCATGGTGCGGCTGTCGGGCGGAGCGGACCGGCTGCGGCTGCCCTGCTTCCACCTGGGCCCCGGCGTGGGCGTCCTGCCCGCGTTCAGCGCCTTCACGGGCGGTATGGACGTGCGGCGGGGAAGGAAGGACCGCGTCTACGCCATCGCCGGCACCGCGGTGGTGGAGGTCTAGCGCCATGAGCCAGGCCGAACGCCGCCGCGTCCTCCGGATCATCGCCACCGATGACACCCGCGACCCCGTCGACACGGACTCCCAGTAGCCCCGATTCATGCGCGGCGCGGACCGTCGCACCCTGTAGCGCGCGCCCTGAAAGGGATTGATCCCAGAGGGAAGAGTCTCCTCGCGCAAAGCTCCCTTCCGATCGCCAGAAGCGGGATTCATCACCGCGCGCGGGCAACTTGTCGCAACCGCCCCAGAAGGTGCTAAGCGCTCCTTATTCCCACTCCCCACAGAATGGTTGACACTGCCGTGCTCATGAATGATGGTCCCGCGCCGCATTGGGTCGGGAAGTTCATGAGGGACCCGCGCCCACGGCACCATCCTAGAGGTTCGTTGGACGTGACTGCCTTGCCGTCTGAGCGCCAGGAGCCACCGCCCGCCCGGTCCACCGGGACCGGGACGGCCCCCCTGACTTCCGCGCCGAACGGTTTCCCCGCGTCCACCCCTGCTTTCATGTCGCCTTCAGTCCCCTTGCCCCTGGTCCTGGTATGAGCGGCCCTCTCTTCCCACGCTGGACGAATACGGTGTCGCGCCTGTCGGCCGCGATGCTCCTCGCCGTGCCCGCCATCGCCATCGGCGGCCTCTTGGCCTACGTGCGCTCTCCGCTCGTGACCAATCAGGCGCGCCCGGTGGAACAGCCCATCGAGTTCGACCACCGGCACCACGCCGGTGACGAGCAGATCGACTGTCGCTACTGCCATTGGTCGGTGGAGAAATCCCCGTCGGCGGGCATCCCCTCCACCACCGTGTGCATGTCCTGCCACGCGCAGGTGTGGAACAAGAGCCCGTACCTCACCGAGGTCCGCAAGGCGTTCTTCGCCGACCAGCCCATCCCCTGGGTTCGCGTCCACAACCTGCCGGACTTCGTCTACTTCAACCACTCCATCCACGTGGGCAAGGGCGTCGGCTGCGCCACCTGCCACGGCCGCGTGGACCAGATGGGCGCCATCGAGCAGTCCGCCCCGCTGACGATGAGCTGGTGCCTGGATTGCCACCGCAACCCCGGCCCCAACCTCCGGCCCCCGGAGTTCATCACCAGCATGACCTGGGCGCCCCCCGCGGCGAAGGCGGAAGCTGAAGCTCTCGCCGAGACGCTCATCAAGGAATACGACGTTCACTCGCGCACGAGCTGCTCCACATGCCACCGATGAACACCAAGCCTGACAGCGCGCCCGCGCAGGAAACCCCCTCGTCCTTCGCGCTCCCGGTCGTCTCGGGCCGCAACGAGGCCGCCCCCCACGCGCACTCCCACGACGACGTCGTGGGTGAAGCGCTCGACCACGCCTCCACCCGCGCCGTTGCCGCGGAGGGCGCGTACGGCAAGACGTACTGGCTCGGCCTGGAGGAGAAGCTCGCCACGCCGGAGTTCCTGGAGGAGACCCGCCCGGAATTCCCCGTCGGCGCGGACCTTCCCCCCACCGGCTTCGCCCGCCGCGAGTTCATGCAGCTGATGGGCGCGTCGCTCGCCCTGGCTGGCGCCACCGCGTGCAGCACCCGTCCGCAGGATGAGCGGATGGTGGCGTACACGAAGACGCCGCCGGAAGTGACCCCGGGCAACCCGCTGCACTACGCGTCCGGCATGACGCTCGGAGGCCACACCTCCGGCCTGCTGATCACCGCGCGCGAAGGCCGCCCGGTGAAGATCGAAGGCAACCCCCAGCACCCCATCAACCAGGGCGCTGCCGGTGTCTTCGAGCAGGCGTTCCTGCTCTCGCTCTATGACCCGCAGCGCGCCCGCGTGCTGCGCCAGGGCAACAACCCCCGCTCGCTGCGCGTTCTGGCCGAGGACATCTCCTCCCTCGTCAGCCAGAGGGCCGTGGCCGACGGTGGCAGTCGCCTGCGCTTCCTCACGGAGCCCATCAGCTCCCCGATGCTGCGCGACGTGACGGGCCGCATCCAGAAGAAGCTGCCCAACGCGCGCTTCCACGCGTTCTCGTCCATCACGGACTCCGCCGCCGGCGAGGCGAACCGCGCGCTGTTCGGCCAGCCGGTCCAGGCCCTCTACGACCTGAGCCGCGCGGACGTCATCGTCTCCCTGGACGCGGACTTCCTGGAGAGCCGCCCGGAGAACCTGGCCCTCAACCGCCAGTTCGCGGACCGCCGCGACCCGAAGAACGGGGAGCTCAACCGCCTGTACGTCGCCGAATCGCGCATGTCGATCACCGGCGGCATGGCGGACCACCGCAAGCGCGTGAAGTCCTCCGAGGTCTTCGCCGTCGCCGCCGCGCTGGCGCAGGCCGTGGGTGGCGCCGCCGCCAGCCTGGGCGCCGCCGCGTCCGGCAAGGCCGGCTCGCTGAGCCCGGAGACCCAGTCGTGGGTGCAGGCCGTGGCCCAGGACCTCAAGTCCAAGGCCGGCCGCTCCGTGGTGCTCGCCGGTGAGCGCCAGCCCGCCGCCGTGCACGCGCTGGCGCAGGCCATCAACGGCGCGCTGGGCAACGTGGGCACGACCGTGAAGGTCGTCCCGGCCGCCGCTCCGGAGGCCTCGGGCCTGTCGGAGATCAGCGCCCTGGTCGCGGACATCAAGGCTGGCAAGGTGGACACGCTGGTCATCACCGCCACCAATCCCGTCTACGCCCTCCCGGTGGACGCGGGCCTGGCGGAGGTGCTGGACCCCAAGCAGAACGCCAACCGCAAGGCGCTGTCCGTCCTGTACGCGGGCCACTACGAGGACGAGACCTCCCAGTTCGCCGACTGGTTCGTGCCCCTGGCGCACCAGCTGGAGACCTGGAGCGACGGCCGCGCGGTGGACGGCACCGTCAGCATCGCCCAGCCCCTCATCCAGCCGCTCTTCAACGGCGTGCCGGAAGCGGAGCTGTACGCGCTGTTCCTCGACGAGCCCTTCCGCCCCGCCTACCAGATCCTCCGCGACTACTGGACCGCGCAGGGTGGCGAGGCCGGCCGCGCCGACTTCGAGACCCGCTGGGAGACCTGGGTCTCCGAGGGCGTCGTCCCCGGCAGCGTCGCCTCCGCGCTGACGACCGCGACCCCGGATGCGGGCGCCGCCAACGCGCTGGTCGCTGCCTACCAGCCGCCCGCGGCCGGTGAGCTGGAGATCAACTTCGTCCACGACTACAAGCTGCTGGACGGCCGCTTCGCCAACAACGCGTGGCTCCAGGAGACGCCGGACCCCATCACGAAGATCGTCTGGGACAACGCCGCCATCCTCAGCCCGGCCACGGCCAAGAAGCTGGGCCTGGAGAACGGCCACGTCGCGGAGCTGGAGTACGGCGGCCGCAAGCTGCAGATCCCCGTCACCATCCTCCCCGGCAACGCGGACGACACCGTCACCGTGGCGCTGGGCTACGGCCGCACCGGCCTCCACGAGGTCGTGGCCAAGGGCGTGGGCGTCAACGCCAACCTGCTGCGCACCACGAACGCCCCCTGGTTCGACGGCGGCGCGAAGCTGACCAAGGTCCGCGGCAGCCACAAGTTCTCCCGCACCCAGTACCACTGGCGCATGGAGGGCCGCCCGCTGGCGCTCGACATGTCCGTCAGCGAGCTGGCGCACCCGTCGAAGGAGACGTCCCACACCCTGGAGCGCGTCCAGGCCAAGTACGAGCTGGGCAAGCAGAACAACCTGCCCGACTTCGACTACGCCAAGACGCCGCAGGAGGGCTACAAGTGGGGCATGTCCATCGACCTGTCGCGCTGCACGGGCTGCAACGCGTGCGTCGTGGCGTGCCAGGCGGAGAACAACATCCCCGTCGTGGGCAAGGAGCAGGTGGGTCGCGGCCGTGAGATGAACTGGCTGCGCATCGACCGCTACTTCCAGGGCGATGAGAACGACCCCGCCATGGTCATGCAGCCCGTCGCGTGCGTGCACTGCGAGAAGGCCCCCTGCGAGTACGTCTGCCCGGTGAACGCCACCGTGCACTCGGACGAGGGCCTCAACGACATGGTGTACAACCGCTGCATCGGCACGCGGTACTGCTCCAACAACTGCCCGTACAAGGTCCGCCGCTTCAACTACCTGCACTACACGCAGGGCAAGACGCCGACCGAGAAGATGCTGATGAACCCGGACGTCACGGTGCGCAACCGCGGCGTCATGGAGAAGTGCACCTACTGCGTGCAGCGCATCGAGCGCGTCCGCATCAACGCGCGCGTCGAGAAGCGCCTCATCCAGGAGAAGGAGCTCCAGACGGCGTGCCAGCAGACCTGCCCCACGCAGGCCATCGCCTTCGGCTCCCTGGCGGACCCCGCCCAGCGCGTCACCCAGCTCCAAGAGGACGAGCGTGCCTACCGGCTGCTGCACGAGCTGGGCACCCGCCCCCGCACCGC
>NZ_RAWF01000125.1:0-28226 GCF_003612075.1 Corallococcus sp. CA041A | reverse complement strand
GGAGGTGGGGAGGTGGAGGAGGGGGCCCTGGAGGCGAAGGTCCTCACCTGCCTCCCGAAGCGGCCGGTGGGCTGGCGAGCGTTCCTCTGCGGCAACCCCGAAGCGGTGCTATCCCTGCGCAAGAAGCTCTTTCTCGCGGGGTTCTCGCTGAAGGACATCCACGCGGATGCCTTCCTGCCGAGCCTGCCGCGAGCGGGGCCCGTCGCCGGAGCCGCCTGACTTGCACCTGACCCTTCACGCCGACTACTCGCTGCGCGTCCTCATGTACCTGGCGGCACGTCCCGGGCGGCCGTCGTCCACGCAGGAGATGGCGGACGCCTACGGCATCTCCAAGCACCACCTGGTGCGCGTGGTGCAGACGCTGGCGCAGGAGGGACACGTGGAGGTGAAGCCCGGGCGGGCCGGCGGCGTGCTGCTGGCGAAGGCCCCGAAAGACATCCGGCTGGGCAAGGTGGTGCGCGCGGCCGAGCCGGACTTCCACCTGGTGGAGTGCTTCGACAAGGAGCGCAACACGTGCCCCATCGCGCCCGCGTGCGGCCTCAAGGGCGTGCTGGCGGAGGCGCGCGACGCGTTCCTCGCCACGTTGGACAAGTACTCGCTGGAGGACCTGCTGCGGCGCTCCAGGCCGGGCCTGTCCGACCTGCTGCTGACGCCGGCCGCGCCACAGGGGTAGGCGCGCCCGGGCTCACCTCACGCCTGTTGGAGCAGGGGACGGTCAGCAGCCGCCCGGGGGGCCACCCACGGGCATCCGCCAATCCGTGTCACACCGCCATGACACCCCCATCCACGAAGAGCTCGACGCCCGCGACGAAGCTGCTCTCGTTCGACGCCAGGAACAGCACCGCGTTCGCGACGTCCTCCGCCTGGCCGAGCCGCCCGAGCGGCGTCATCTGTTTCAGCACGTCCTCCATCCCCGCGTTGTTCTGGAGATACGTCTGCATCGCGGGCGTCTCAATCACCCCCGGTGAAACCACGTTGACGCGGATGCCTTGGCTCTTCAGGTCGGTCGTCCAGGTACGCGCGAGCGCGCGAATCGCGGCCTTGGTCGCGTTGTAGACCGACAGACCGGGGAAGCCTTTGCTGCCGCTGGCCGATCCGGCGAGGATGACCGTCCCTCCGTGGGTCATGAGGGGCAGCGCCTTCTGCACGCTGAAGACCATGCCCTTCACGTTCGCGCCGAACACGCGATCGAAGTGCTCCTCGTCGATCGCACCGAGCGCCACGGTTTCGGAGATTCCCGCATTGGCGAAAACGACATCGACCCTGCCGTGGTCGCGTTTGACGCGCTCGTAGAGCCGGTCGAGGTCGGAGAGATTGCCGACGTCCCCTTGGATGCCAACGGTGGCGCCACCGATTTCGTGGACCGCCTCGTCGAGCCTCTCCTGTCTGCGCCCGGTGATGTAGACCCTGGCCCCCTCCGCGGCGAAGGCCTTGGCGGTCGCGAGCCCGATGCCGTCACTTCCCCCGGTGACGACCACGACTTTGTCTTTGAAGCGCGTCATGTCGATTTCATCTCCTTCAAGAGTGGCTCATTGAAGGTATCCGTTGCATACCAGGAGGCAAGAGCGTACCTGGAGCATCCCAGGTATGCCGAGCGATACTGAAGATGATCCCATCTACCGGTCCGACTGCCCCACCCGCCCGATCCTCGATCAGATAGGCGACAAGTGGTCGATGATGGTCCTTGCCGTGCTCGTGCCCGGGCCGAGGCGGTTCAACGCCCTCAAGCGACAGCTTGAGGGAATCACCCAGCGCGTGCTGACGCAGACGCTGCGAAAGCTCGAACGCAACGGGATGGTCCGCCGCCGCGTCCTCGGCGGCTCTCCGCCGGGCGTCGAGTACGCGCTCACCCCGCTGGGCAGGTCGCTCCAGGAGCCGTTCGCGGCGCTGTACGATTGGACCCTCGCGCACATCGACGCGATCCAGAAGCACCAGGAAGCCTACGACCGCGAGGCGGTGGCCAGCGCTCGCCGTTCAGACTGAGCCGGGGCCCTCCGCGATACCTCACGGCGGGCCCGGTCTCCAGGCCCGCCGCGAGTCCGCTTCAATGGCTCAGCGCCACGTATCGTTCACGGTCGAGGTGCCCGTGGCCGGCGTCGTCAGGGTGCGGTTGGCGCCGCTCTCCCAGGTGACGTTGTTGGCGGCGTCCTTCTTGATGAACTTGTACTCAATCGCCGTGGAGCCCGGCAGCCCGACGGCCGCGCTCCACGTGGGGTAGTTGGCCGGGGACAGCAGGATGGCATTGGCCGGGGCCCAGCTCCCCAGCGCGGCGACGTTGCCCACCACGTACACGTTCTGTCCCATCACCGTGCTCGCCGTGACGTTGAACGTGACCGTGGCCCCGCTGGTGGACGTGGTGACGGAGAGCGCGGAGGACTGCGCGGACGTGTTGCCCGCCGCGTCGCGCGCCCGCACCGTGTAGCTGTAGGCCGTGTTGGAGGACAGCCCGCTGTCCGTGTAGCTCGTGGACGTGGGCGTCCCCACCTGCGTGCCATTGCGGAACACCAGGTAGCCCGTCACGCCGACGTTGTCCGTGGACGCGGTCCAGCTCAGCGACACCGTCGTCGCGGACTTCGACGGTGACGTCAGCCCCGTGGGCACCGACGGCGCCGTGGTGTCGCTCACCGGCGCGCCCGCAGTGATGACGCCCGCGTTGAACGTGGAGGTGCCCGTGGGGAACAGGTAGTTGCCGCCGTTGTTGTTGTCCCACGTCCCGCTGCCGTTGTTGAAGACAGCCTCCAACTGCTGCACGGAGCCCAGGTTCACCGTGTACTTCGCGTAGCCCGTCACCTCCGCGTCCGGCATCAGCACGCCCGGCGCCGTCGTCCACGTGCCACCCGCGGGGCGGTAGTGGATGTACGGCGTGGCGAAGCCCTTCTTGTAATAGACCGTCGTCGTGTACCCCAGGCCGGTGGTGACGGAGAGCGCCGCGCTGGCCCCGGACGTGTTGCCCGCCGCGTCGCGGGCCTTCACGGTGTAGCTGTACGTCGTGCTCGAGGACAGCCCCGTGTCCGTGTACGTCGTCGCCGTGGGCGCGGCCACCTGCGTGCCATTGCGGAACACGAGGTAATCACTCACGCCGTAGTTGTCCGTGGCGGCCGTCCAGCTCAGCACCACCGACGAGCTGGTGACACCCGATGCGGAGAGCCCAGAGGGCGCCGACGGCGCCGTGGTGTCCGGGGGCAGGGTGGTGACGGAGAGCGCGCTGCTCGCCGCGGAGGTGTTGCCCGCCGCGTCCCGCGCTCGCACGGTGTAGCTGTACGCCGTGCCCGCCGTGAGCCCGCTGTCCGTGTAGCTCGTCGTGGAAGGCGAGCCCACCTGCGTGCCATTGCGGAACACCTGGTAGCCCGTCACGCCGACGTTGTCCGTGGAGGCCGTCCACGTCAGCGTCACGGAGCGGTCCGTGCGCGTCGCCGCGAGCCCCGTGGGAACGGACGGCGCCGTCGTGTCCACGCGGAGGAACGGATAGGTGCCCGTCACCGGGCCGTTGACGTCCTCGATGTACTTGCCGCCCTCCTGCCGGTACTTCCCCGCGCCCACGTAGACGGATTGGATCTCGCTGCGCGTGACGTTGCCGCGCGAGTCGGTGGCCTCGATGTAGTAGTCGAGCACCTGGTCGCGGTAGGCGCTCAGATAGACGTAGTAGAGGTCGCCAATCTCCTGCGCGGCCACCTTCTGCATCACCGGCAGGTGCGCCGGCTGCCACGCCACGCCGTTCATCACCGGTCGCAATTCACGACGCTGGAGTGGATGGTCCACCCAGGCTCCCACGCGCGACGGGTCGATGCCAGGCACGCCCGCGACCTTCAACGCCGCCGGGTTGTAGACGCGAGGCGTGTTGTCCAGCGGGTCGATGCTCTTCGCCGTGTGCACGCGCACTCGCGCCTTGATGCTGGCGATGCCGCTCACGTCGAAGGCGTAGGTGTACAGCGCGAAGTTGTTGTCGAAGTGGTGCAGCGTCCACCCTTCGGACTTGTCCGTGTTGGGGCTGCCGGGGTTGTACGGCCAGCGCTGCACCCACCAGACGTCCGGGCCCGTGCGGTCCTGCGCCAGCCGGTCCTGCACGTACGGCTTGGAGAAGTAGAGCGACTGGTTGAAGGACAGCGTGGGCTTCACGTTGTCGTCCACGTTCTCGTCGTAGTAGCCGAAGCCGGAGTCCATGGCCGGCAGGAGGAAGTACCAGGCCAGCTCCGCGGGGTTCGCGCCGCCCGCCCAGTCATTCGCCGCGTCGCCCTTCACCGGGAAGGACAGCATCCACGGGTTGAGCTGGTTGCCCGCGTGCGTGACTTGCGAATCCAGCGCCGTGGTGGGCTTCCAGTGGTTGGGGTGCGCGTCCAGCCAGACCTGCTCGGCCGTCTTCGCGTAGTTCATCGCGGCCTGGAGCAGCGCGAAGTTGCGCTCCAGGTAGTGCCAGCCGTGCTCCAGCGACACCGTCATCCCCTCCTGCACGCCGCTCAGGTTCGTCTTGGGTGCCAGGTTGAGACCGGTGGCCGAGTTGAAGGCCGGGAACTGCCCCTTCCAGATGCCAAACGGCAGCCGCCAGTGGTGCCACTGCGGGTCGGACGAGGAGTCGCGCGTGTCCACCCACGAGCCATCCTGCACGTGCACCACGTCCGTGGAGACGGGCGTGTTGTTGACCAGGTACTCGTCGATGCCCAGGCACTGCACGCCACCGGAGCAGGTGACGGAGCGGCCGTTGAGCCACGTGTCGAGCGAACCCGCGCGCCCACCGGAGTTGTCACCGTCATGCGCGAGCACGAAGAACTGCTTCTGGGACACCAGGCCCTCGAAGTTGCGCAGGCCCACCACGTCCACGGTGGCCTGTCCCTCCCAGCCCTCCAGCCAGGAGCCGTTCTGGTTGACGGGGATGCCCACGACGCGCGACTCGGCGCCCGTGGCCGGATCCACGTAGCGCATCCAGTGCGGCGTGGAGGCGAAGGGGTACTTGTTGCGGATGACCTGCTGCTCGTGCGCCATGCCCTCGCTCACCCAGGCGCCCACGGTGCTGGTGTTCTGGAGGTCCGCGCGGTTGGGCGGCGACACCAGCGTGTCCGAGCCCGGGTCGTTGAGGAACGGGTAGTCCTTCAGCGTGCGGGAGAAGTGGTTGTCACCGATGACGGACCACTTCACGCCCAGCTTCGCCAGCGTGGGGATGAGCCGCTCGCTGAAGCCCAGTTCCGTGGGGAAGAAGCCCTTGGAGGCCGTGAAGCCGCTGCCCAGGAAGTACGACTGGGACAGCGTGGCGCTCTGGTGGATGAGGTCCTTGAGGAAGTAGTCCGGCCCCACCAGCGGCCCCATGGAGTGGTGGCCCGTGAAGTGGATGAGGTCCAACGAGCGGTTGCCCGCGGGCGTGCGCAGGTTGGCGTAGCGGTCCCTCCAGGTGGCGCCCCAGTTGGCGTTGTCGTAGCCGGACACGTTGCGGCGGGTGACCAGGTCGTTGACGTTGTTCACCACCGCGCCGGACATGGTGACGTGGACCTGTCCCGTGGAGGCATTGGCCTTCATGTCCGCGGCCACGTCCGGCGGCCAGTATTGATACGCGCCCACCTTCGCGTGGTGCGAGTAATACGTCACCAGGTCGTCGTGCGGCATGGGCGCGCCCGACGGCAGGAAATAGGTGTAGTTGGCCGGAGGTGACTGCTTTATCTGGATGACCTGCCCGTCATACGCGTAGCGGATGGGGCCGCCCACCGGCGTCGCGTTGTATTGGGTCAGGTCGTAGTACGCCCAGAAGTTGGGCATGTGATTGTGATACACGTGCGCGGCGGCGATTTGAGCCTGCGCCTGCTGCGCGTGTAACAGGATGACGGCGAACACCGCGAGCAAGGCCAGTTGCGGCTGTCTTTTCATGGGGCGTCCTCACCGGACGAGAGGGGCCGTCCGGTGGGCGCTGCTTACTGGCGTTTGACTCAAGATTTCCCATGTAAACTGGGAATGACAACCTGTAAATCGATACTGCATCGCGTCAGTCATTCGTGGAAAGGCTGTCGTTGACAGAGGAGAAGCGGCCTCGGACAGTCGGGCGCGCCATGGCCACCTATCCAGCGTCAGCCCGTGAAGCCTTTGTCCAATTGCGTACGCTTTCGGAGGCGCTGGCCCGGCCGGAGGAGCGTGCGCGGGCGCTGGCGGAGCTGCGCGAGCTGGCGGAGCTGTCGCGCGACCAGCCAGAGGGCGCGCCGCTGCGGCTGGCGTCGGTGGTGGTGGCGGTGGGCGCGTCCCAGGAGCGGCTGGAGCTGTTGATTCCGCCGTCCATCTTCGCGCCCGAGGCGTGGGCGTTCACGTTCCTGGAGGGGCTCTTGAAGGTCCCTCTGGACGAGTACGCCGGCAAGCGGCTGGTGGAGGTGGGCTCGGGTTCCGGGTGGATCTGCATCGCGCTGGCGAAGTTCACGGGGCTCGCGCGCATCCGGGGGCTGGACCTGAACCCGCAGGCCCCGGCGGTGGGGCTGTGCAACGCGTGGCTCAACGGCGACGAAGCGCTGGTGTCGCGGCTGTCCTTTGGCGAGAGCGACCTGCTGCTCGGTCTGCCCCAGAAGCCGGAGTGGGACTTCATCGTCGGGTGCATCCCGCAGGTGCTGCGCAGTGACGAGCTGCCCGCGGAGCTGGCGCAGGCGGATGAGCAGGCGCTGTTGGATTTGTCCAACTACACCTCGTTGCAGAACGTCTATGAGGACCACTTCGGACTGGGGCTCATCGCGCGTCTGCTCAACGAGGCGCCGGAGCGGCTGCTGCCGGGGGGGCGGCTGCTCCTGAACCTCGCGGGGCGTCCGGGCCGCGCCATCATCGCGCGGATGTTCACCCGGCGAGGCTTCACCACTCGCATGCGCGTGGCCCGGCGGGTGATGCAGGCGGCGGACACGGACATCCGCCCGCTGGTGTCGCTGGAGCAGCGCACCGGGCGGGAGTTCGAGTTCTTCATGGAGGCCCACAGCCCGGAGCCCCTGCGCGCGGCGACGGCGCTGGGCTGGCTGCAGTCAGGCCATCCCATCTGGCACGAGGTGGCGGTGTGGGAGGCCCACCTGTCGCAGCCCCGGGAGACGCTGGCCCTGCGCGCCGCGCTGCGCTCGCTGGGCATCGCGGCGCTCCAGGAGGAGCTGGACCTGGGGGCGGCGTCCGCGGAGCAGCTGGGCTTCGTCACGGCGCTCGCGGAGCGGCTGTCCCAGGCGCCCTTCCTGCCCTACGCGCACGAGGCCGGCGACGCGTCCTTCCGCAGGCTGGTGGCCCGCTACCTGGACCGCCACTTCGGCTTGAGGCTGTCGGAGGATTCGGTGTTCGTCGCGCCGGAGCGGGAGCAGGCCGTCTATTCCTTCCTGCTCGCCACGTGCGACCCCGGGGACACGGTGCTGGTATCGCGCAGCCTGCACCCGCTCTACGCGCGCGCCCTGGACAAGGCGGGCGTGCGCGCCACCGTGACGCACAACACGCTGGGGGAGATCCGCCGCCTGCTGAGCGCCTTCGACGTGAAGGCCGTGCTGCTGACGGTGGAGCCGGGCGAGCGCACCAACCTGGCGGTGCTGCGCGACATCGTGGCGGAGGCCGCGCGGCGGGGCATCTGGGTGGTGCTGGACGAGAGCGCCTTCTTCAACATCACCGGGGACGTGGAGCCGCGCACCCTCTTCGAGTTCCTCGCGCGGACGCAGCACGCGCCCAACCTGGTCATCCTGTACGGGCTCATCAAGAACGCGGTGTGGCCGGATCTGGAGCTGACGCTGCTGCTCCCCGTGCCGGAGTCGCTGCGCGCGGACCTGGAGGTGGCGGCGGAGGTGACGTACTCGCGCATCAGCGTGCTGGCGGAGTGGTTCTACGAGCGCACGTTCTCGGAGTTGCTCGCCTTCCGCATGGCCTTCGCGGAGCCGGAGCCGCCCTCGCCGCACCGGGTGCCGGAGGTGCCGCTGCCGCGCTCACAGCGCATCGCGAAGCTGTCGGAGCTGCCCGCGTTCGCACCGAAGTTCTTCCGCGAGGACGACCCGGAGCTCGTGCGCCTGGACTACGGCGAGAACGAGGGCCCGATGCCGCTGCCGCTGGTGGAGGGGCTCATCGCGGCGGGCGTCGCGCCGCGCGCGGACGGAGCGCAGACGGGGCTGGCGGAGGCCGTGGCGGCCTTCCTGTTGGAGACGCGAGGGGCCCGCTATGTCCCCGAGGACGTCGTGGTGGCGCCCGGCGTCTGGCCGCTCATGCACCACCTGGGCGTGGCGCTGCGCCAGCGGCTGGGGCGGATGCCGCGAGTGTTCCTGGTGACGCCTTGTTACGGCGTACTCGCGCCCACGTTCCTCGCGGCGGGGTGCGAGGTGGAGTCAGGCCCGCTGGGCACGCTGCTGTCACGCCGCGCGCGGGGGACGATGCCGGACGCGGTGGTGCTGTCGCAGCCGGCGAACCCCACGGGGCACTACCTGTCGCACGAGGAGTTGATGGCGCTGGCGACGTTCGTGGTGGAGCAGCGCTGCCTCTGGATCTCGGATGAAATCTTCGGCTTGGTGAACCTCACCAACCCCACGGCGGAGACGGTGCACAGCCCGGTGACGCTGGAGGGCGCGGTGCCCGGTATTGGCGCGCGGACGGTGCTGCTGGGAGGGCTGTCCAAGGAGTTCGCGGCTGGAGGCCTGCGGGTGGGCTGGGTGGCCACGAAGGACCGGGCGCTGGTGGCGGCGCTGCGCGAGAGCGCTCCCGGCGTGCTGCACACGCCCACCGCGCGCGCGGCGGCGTACCTGTACGCGGCCCATGCGCGCGGACCGGATGGACAGTTGCTCTACGCCGCGCGGCACAAGGCGCTGAGAAACTACCTGGCGCGGATGCGGCGTGAGCTCGCGGAGAAGCGCGCGCTGGTGGCGGAGGCGCTGCCCGACGACGGCCGCGCGGAGGCCACGGAGGCGGGGGGCTTGTTCCTCGCGCCTCCGATGACGGCCTGGCTGGGACGTTCGGTGGATGGGGTGAAGCTCACGCCAGAGAACCTGCCGCGCATCGTCTACGAGCACACGCACGTGGTGCTCAACGGCGGCGCGTGGTGCGGCGACCCGGAGCGCGTGCGCGCGGTGTTCTCCATTCCCCGGGAGAAGTTGTTGAAGGCCCGCGACCGCCTGCGGACCTTCGGCCAGCGGCTGCGCTGACGGCGCTGCGCGGCGTCAAGTGATGACCCTGTCGGCCGGGGCGGAGCGATCCAAACCTGTCCGACAGGGCGCGGACCCCAGAGCGTTCCTCTACACTGCGCCGGCCCATGCTCCGCTCCCTCGCCGTCCTCCTCTGCTGTCTGCCTGTTGGTGCGCTCGCGGCCTCTGAGTCCTGGCTCGTGACGACCGACCTGTGGGGCAACCCCGCCTACCAGTTCCTCACACTGGAGCGCGACGGGAAGCGCCTCTCCGGTGAGCTTGATGGGGATGCGCTGAAGGGGGAGCGCACGGGCAACGCCGTCCACTTCGTCGTCACGGACTCGCGCCAGCAGACCTATGTCTTCGATGGCAAGGTGAGTGGTGAATCGCTGCGCGGCACCGCGGACTACCCGGACAGCAACAACCCGAAGGCGCGGGCGTCCCATGCCTTCACGGCCCGGTTGCTCCCCTCGCGCCCCGCGGGTGCTCCTCGCGTGCATGACTTCACGCCCACCTCGTGGTCCAACGAGTTCACCGCGCACCGTGCGCCGGTGCTGACCGTCTGGCCCGGCGACACGGTGCGCACCTCAACGCTCGACTCTGGCGGCATGGACGCCAAAGGCGTCACCCGTGCGCTCTTCGGCAACCCGCAGACGGGCCCCTTCTTCATCGCCACCGCGAACCCGGGCGACACTCTGGCCATCCGCATCCGCCGACTCACGTTGAACCGCACGTTCGCGGACAGCCTGGATGGCATCGTGGGCCGCGCCCTCACGCCGGGCCTCGCCGCGAAGGCGACGGAGCTGGGCAAGCCCGTTCGCTGGAAGCTCGACCCCGAGCGCGGTGTCGCGACGCCGGAGAACCCGACGGAGCGCCTGAAGGCCTTCACCGTGCCGCTGCGGCCCATGCTGGGCGGCCTGGCAGTGGCGCCCGGTTTCGGCGCCGCGCCCCTGTCCACCGGCGACACGGGCCGCTACGGCGGCAACATGGACTTCAACGAGATCGTGGAGGGCAACACCGTCTACCTGCCCGTCGCGCAGCCCGGAGCGCTCCTGTTCCTGGGCGACGCGCACGCCGCGCAGGGCGACGGCGAGACGTCCCAGTACGCGCTGGAGACCTCCATGGACGTCGAGTTCACCGTGGAGGTCCTGCACGGCAAGCCGCCGCCCTCCACGCCTCGCGTCGAGTCCCCCACCCACCTGATGGCGCTGGGGCAGGGTGGTTCACTGGACGACGCCCTGCGCTCCGCGACGCAGGGCATGACGCAGTGGCTGGAGCAGGACTACGGGCTCACCCTGTCGGAGAGCGCGCAGGTGCTGGGCAGCTCCGTGCAGTACGTCGTCGCGAACCTCGCCGGACGCAGCGTGGGCGTCGCCGCGAAGCTGGACAAGGCGCGGCTCCAGGCCCTCCGTCCCCCGGTGAAGTGAGCTGTATTCCCGGGTGCGTCCAAGGCCCCGGAAAATGGGGCGGAAATGCCGTGTCGATTCCGCGGCCCCTCGTTCGACGTGGAGATGAACCCTCCCGGTCACCCGGGAGCACTTCTTCCATCGAACCGGGAGCCTCCCATGGCCAGCAAGATCGCAATCGCCGCCTTCGTCCTCGTCGTCGCGCTGGGCGCTTTCGTCGCCACCCGCCCGGACCACTTCCGCATCGAGCGCAACGCGCTCGTGGGCGCGCCCCCGGCCACCGTCTTCTCGCTGATCAATGACCTGCACCGGTTCGACACGTGGAACCCGTTCCGCTCCGAGCCGGCGCCCGGCGTGACCAAGACCTTCGACGGACCCAACGAAGGGCCGGGCGCCAGCTTCGCCTATGCCGGCGGCGAGAACGGGGATGGCCGCATGACCATCGTGGAGAGCCAGCCCGGCGAGCGCGTCGTCCTCAAGCTGGAGTTCTTCAAGCCGTTCGAAGCCACCAACCAGGCCACCTTCACGCTCACGCCGGAGAACGGCGGCACCCGCGTGAGCTGGGCGATGGAGGGCGAGAACACCCTGATGGGCAAGGCGATGTCGCTCGTCGTGAACATGGACACGATGCTCGGCAAGGAGTTCGAGCGGGGCCTCGCGAACCTGGACACCGTCGCGCGTGGCGTCACCCCGGCTCCCAGCGCGAGCGCCCAGTCCGACGCGGCGACGCCCGCCCCGGCGCTCTGAAGCGTCGAGCCTCAGTCCGCCAGCGCCCGGTAGGCGCCCTTGGAGAACTCCATGGCCAGGGCCTCGTCGTCGGGGCCCTGCGCCCGTCGCTGCATCAGGAGGATGGCCGTCAGGTCCTGCCGGGGATCGATGAAGAACATCGGGCCGTAACCGCCGCCCCAGCCGTAGCGTCCCGCGGTGGGCGAGACGCCATCCGGCTTCGTACACACGGCGCCGCCGAAGCCCCACCCGGACGCATCCCAGAAGCCAGGGAAGAAGGGCGAGGCGGCCTTCTGCTCCTCCGGAATCTGATCCGTCAGCATCTCCTGGACGCTCGCGGAGGACAGCAGGCGGGTGTGCCCGGACTGGCCTCCGCCCAGCAGCATCCGGCAGAAGGCGAGCAGGTCATCGGCCGTGGACACCAGCCCTCCCTGGCCTCCTCCCGAGGGAAACGCGGGCGGTCGTGACCAGAAGCTGTCCGCCGGTGTGTCCCATGCATCCAGACTCCCCGTGGCGTCGTCGCGCGCGTAGGCCGTCGTGAGCCGGTCGCGCTTCTCCGCGGGCACGGTGAACGCCGTGTCCTTCATGCCCAGCGGCACGAAGAGCCGCTCGCGCAGGAAGTCGTCGAAGCGCATGCCCGAGGCCCGCGCGACCAGCACGCCCAGGACCTCGTAGCCGGTGTGATAGCTCCACCGCTCGCCCGGTTGATGCATGAGCGGCAGCGTGCCCAGCCGACGCATGAATTCGTCGGGCGGATCCGTGAGCGCCTGGAAGCCGGGCGACACCCGGGCTTCGCTCATGGCCCGCTGGATGGGATGCGTGCCGGGCCTCGCCATCACCGCGCCCAGGCCCCAACGCAGCGTGAGCAGGTCCCGCACGGTGATGGCGCGCTTCGCGGGAACGGTGTCGTCGAGCGGGCCGCCGGGAGTGCGCAGGACGCGGCGGTCCGCCAGCTCCGGCAGCCACGGGTCGACGGCGCCGTCGAGCGGGAGCTTCCCGTCCTCCACGAGCATCAGCGTGGCCACCGCCGTGATGGGCTTGGCCATGGACGCGAGCCGGAAGAGGCTGTCCCGCTGCATGGGTGGACCGGAGGGCACGAGGCCCTGTGTGCCCAGCACGTCGACGTGCACGGTGTCTCCGCGAGCGACGAGCGCGACGACGCCGGGGAGCTCACCGCGTTCGACGTGGCCGCGCAGGGCGGACGTCATGTCGGCGAGCCGTGTCGGGGAAAGCGCGGCGGAGCGTGGGTGCATGCCTTGAGTCTAAACCCTCGACGCCAGCCGCGAGCCCAGATGCGTGGGGACAGGCGGGCGCTTCAGCGCTTCGCGAGGATGAAGGCGGTGACGGAATAGCGCTGGTGGCCCCGGGCCTCGGACGTCCATTCGGTCACGCGGTGAGGGGCACCCCTCGCGCGGAAGATGAACACCGAGTTGAAGAGCGGCGGGACGCGCATCATGTCCGCGTCCACTTCGGGATGCCGGAAGGCGAGGACGCCGCCGAAGCGGTCCTCCCACGGGCGCGTGAAGTTGTAGACGACGGCGAGCCCTTCCTCGTCCGTGTCCCGGTGCTCCGGGAAGAACTCGCCCACCTCCATGCGCGACACCTGCACCTGCCGCGTCTCCAGGGGCTCGGGCCAGCCCACCAGAGCGGCGTGGAAGGCCGCGCCGTCCGCGCTCTGAAGCCACGCGCAGAAGTCCGTCAGGGCGGAGGGCGCCTGTTGCTTCAATGGCGCGATGTGCAGCGGATAGGGCCCGTGGTGGTGGCGCACGAAGCGCGCGTCGCGCAGGGCCTGGTGCAGGGCCTCGGCGCGCTCGGGGAGGAGGGCGTCCCGGAGGCAGAGGTGCGGCACCCGTCCGCCTTCGATGAACTCCTGGCGGAGCGTGGCGTGCAGGGCTTCGGATACGGTGGCCAGGCGCGTCCACGCGGTCGCGGACGCCGGGAACACCTCCGGCTTCGGGGACGGGACGGGGCCGAAGATGCTTTCGGCGTAGTCCGTGATGAAGAACCCGCTCGGGCGCTCAGGCCTTGGAGACGAGGTAGCTGGCGAGCCGGGTGATGACTTTGCCGTCGCGCGGATCATCGAAGAAGGAGATGGCGGGAGTGGGGTTGAATTCAAGCGCCACGAAGGCGCCGTCGGGCGTGCGCCGCAGGTCCACCGCCGTGAAGACCATGCCCAGCGCTTTGGCGCCCTTGAGACACACCGCCCAGGCCTCCTTCGGCAGGCGGGCGGGCTTCACCCGGTGAAGGTTCTGCCTCGCGTCCACCACGCCGTCGGTGGGGATGTGGAAGGCGGACACGGGCTCGCCGTCGAGCACGTAGGCGCGGAACTCGTCGCCCTGGATCTGCTCCTGGAACAGCACCGGACAGTTGGCGAGCAGCTGGAGCCGCGCCTCGGTGAGGTCCGCCTCCTCCACCTTGCGCACCAGCGCGCCGCCGCTCAGGGGCTTGTAGATGACGGCCCCGTGGCGCGCGACGAACTCGCGCACCGCGTCCGGTGAGGCGGTGGCCAGGGTGCTGGGGACGGGAATGCGGTGGCGGCGCAACAGGGCCAGCTGCTGCAGCTTCAGATAGTGCAGCTCCACCGCCTCCAGCGGGTTGACGAACGAGCCGCCGCGCCGGTGGAGCGAACGCAGCACGGAGTGGAGGAACGACTGGCGCTCCCGCTCCGCCAGGTACTGCTCCTGCCAGCGCGGGAAGTTGCGCTCGGACAGGGCCTCGGCCTCGGGGACCGGGAGCGAGAGGCGCACGAGCTTGAGGTAGAACGAGCGCAGGTCACTGAGACACTCACCGTCCCAGTGCACGTCTCCGTCCTGCCAGCTCAACGCGGCGGAGTCCGGGACCCGGTCTGTTTCCAGGACGAGGGCTCGCGCACGACGCCGCTCCACCGCTTCCGCGACGAAGCGGGTGGCGTCATCCGAGCGCGAGCCGATGACCACGACCTTCTTACGAGACGTCATGGGGTCCGTGACTTCGCCTGCCCGTCGTTCAGACCGGGCTGTCCATCTTGACCTTCAGGGCGCCGCCATCCAGCGGCTTGAGGTCCGGGAGCTTCGAGCCACGCGTGGGGTCGTCCATCATGACCTTCACCCGGCCGCCATCCGGCGGAGTGAAGTCCGGCAGCTTCGAGCCACGGGTCGGGTCATCCATCATGACCTTCACCCGGCCGCCGTCCGGCGGAGTGAAGTCCGGCAGGTTCAGGCCACCGGTCGGATCATCCATCCGGACCTTCACCCGGCCGCCATCCGGAGGAGTGAAGTCCGGCAGGTTCAGGCCACCGGTCGGATCATCCATCCGGACCTTCACCCGGCCGCCATCCGGAGGAGTGAAGTCCGGCAGGTTCAGGCCACCGGTCGGATCATCCATCCGGACCTTCACCCGGCCGCCATCCGGAGGAGTGAAGTCCGGCAGGTTCAGGCCACCGGTCGGATCATCCATCCGGACCTTCACCCGGCCGCCGTCCGGCGGAGTGAAGTCCGGCAGGTTCAAGCCACCGGTCGGATCATCCATCCGGACCTTCACCCGGCCGCCATCCGGCGGAGCGAAGTCCGGCAGCTTCGAGCCGCGGGTGGGGTCGTCCATCATGACCTTCAACACGCCGCTGTCCTTCGGCGGCTTGAGGCCGACGCCGTCACCCACGAACTGATCCGCGAGCTCACGGGCCTTCGGGGTCAACTTGACCTTCTCGAAGACGTCGCGAACCTGGTGCTTCTGCTGGGGGCTCAGCTGGGCCGCGTCAGTGCCCTGGAGCGCCTTCTTGAGGGCCGGGGCGCCCACTGCCTTGCCATCCGTGCTGGCGGTCTTCAGGGCGGTCTGCAGCGACGAGACGAAGCCCGTGGGGGATTTGATCTGGGTCATAAAGATTCCTTTGAAAAGGTTATCGGCATGCCCAGGCAGGAGTTGCTTGATTCTCTGAGGATGAGAGCCCTGGTAGAGCAGGGGGCTGCCTGGCCGCCCGCAGTCTTCCCTCGGGGCGTGTGAGTCCCAACCCTTGAAGACAAGGGGAGGAGACACCATGGCGCACCGAGACGACGGACTGCTGGTGCGAGCGCTCGCGGAGTCCGTGAGGCCGCTCCAGGGGACGCGGGAGGACTTCGGGCCCCTGATGGACCTGGTGGGGAACGCGACGTGCGTGCTGATTGGCGAAGCGACCCACGGCACGCACGAGTTCTACCGGCTGCGCGCGCTCCTGACGCGGAGGCTCATCGAGGAGAGGGGCTTCAACGCCGTCGCGGTGGAGGCGGACTGGCCGGATGCGTACCGGATCAACCGCTACGTGCGGGCCATGGGCCACGACGCGGACGCGGTGGAGTCGCTCTCCGACTTCCAACGGTTCCCCGCATGGATGTGGCGCAACGCGGACGTGCTGGACTTCGCGGGCTGGCTGCGGACGCACAACGACCGCCACTCCGCGCGGGAGAAGGTCGGGTTCTACGGGCTGGACCTCTACAGCCTCCACGCCTCCATGGGCGCGGTGCTGAAGTACCTGGACCGGGCGGATCCAGAGGCCGCGAAGCGCGCCCGGCACCGCTACGCGTGCTTCGAACATTTCGGCGAGGACCCGAAGGACTACGGCCACGCGACGTCGCTGGGCCTGTCTCCGGATTGCGAGCGGCAGGTCGTCGACCAGCTCCGCGAGCTGCAACGGGAGCGCGAGGCCCTGCTGCGCCGGGACGGATTCATCGCGGAGGACGCGCAGTTCGAAGCGGAGCAGAACGCCCGGGTCGTCCAGAACGCGGAGGAGTACTACCGGTCCATGTTCCATGGGCGCATCTCGTCCTGGAACCTGCGCGACACGCACATGGCGGACACGCTGGATGCGCTGATGGGCTTCCTGAAGCGGAGGCTGGGGGCCGCGCGGGTCGTGGTCTGGGCCCACAACTCGCACGTCGGCGATGCGCGCGCGACAGAGATGGGGGAGGCGGGCGAGGTGAACCTGGGACAGCTGACGCGCCAGCGGCACCCGAAAGTCACGCGGCTCATCGGCTTCAGCACGTACCGGGGCACCGTCACCGCGGCCACCAACTGGAGTGGGACCGCTGAGCGCAAGCAGGTCCGCCACGGACTGGCGGGCAGCTGCGAGTCCCTCTTCCATCAGGTCGGCCTGCCAGGCTTCCTGCTGGACCTCCGCGAACTGGGAGAGGCCGCCGGAGCACTCCGCGAGCGGCGCCTGCAACGGGCCATCGGCGTCATCTACCGGCCCGAAACGGAGCGCAGGAGCCACTACTTCCACACGCGGCTGCCGGAGCAGTTCGACGCGATGCTGCACATCGATGAGACGCGTGCGCTCGAACCGCTGGAGCGCACCGCCGGATGGGAGCGCGGTGAAGCGCCGGAGACCTATCCGACGGGCCTGTAGCCGCCACGGGCTCAGGGGGCCTTGGAGGGGCGGTGATACAACTTGCGCAGCTCCTCCTTGGCCTCCTGGATGGCCCGCCTGCGGGATGCAGGGAGGTTCCGGCCCGCGCGGTTGCCGT
This sequence comes from Corallococcus sp. CA041A, assembly GCF_003612075.1. Taxonomy (NCBI): domain Bacteria; kingdom Pseudomonadati; phylum Myxococcota; class Myxococcia; order Myxococcales; family Myxococcaceae; genus Corallococcus; species Corallococcus sp. CA041A. Next base: position 11,540 of record NZ_RAWF01000125.1, on the reverse strand, counting down.
AGAACGAAAGCATCGACATGGCCGACTGGAAAGGCGACGCCTTGCGCCGGTGGCTCTGCTCGGCGGAGCGTTTCACCGAGCGGGCGATCTCCTTCGGTGAGCGCTTGAAGACCTGTTCCTCCAGCGTCATTGCGTCGCTGTGTTCCGTCACCTCGCGGGACCAGTAGCGCCGCTTCGCCGCGGGTCGCTTCGCGGTGGAGCGCTTCGCCGTGCCGCGAGAGGCGGTTGCCATGCGCTTGCGGGAAGGGGCGGGGCCATGTGGCTTCTTTGTCGTACCGGGCATCGTGTCTACCCCCGGGCCCGGCTGGTCGCCTTGCGGGTGGCCGCCGCCTTGCGAGCGGACGCCTTGCGGGCGGTGGTCGTGCGCTTACGTGAGGCGTTCTTCGCCTGGGCGGACAGGGCCTGCTTGGACGCCGCCTGACGGCCCTCCCGCTTGAGCGCGCCCTGCGTGGCCTTGCTCCGTTTCTTCGACGGTGCCCGAGGCTTGCGCTCCTGCTGACCCACCTCCAGGTCCTGCTTCGCCGAACGCCGTGTGCGCGCGGTGGCCTGCTCCTTCGTGGGTGGTTTCAGCGGTACGCCCGCGCGTCGCGCCTTCGACAGGCCAATCGCGATGGCCTGCTTCGAAGAGCGTGCGCCGTGCGCGCCTTCGCGGATGTGCTCCAGTTCCTCATGCACGAACTCACCCGCCGCGGTGCTGGCGCTCTTGCCTTCGCGCAGGTCCTTCTTCGCTCGTTCAACGGTCGCCTTGTCGGGCATGACTTCCTCCCATTCGGGTTACGGTCCTGGCCCAAAGGTGCGGACGCTCCGCGCCCAGGCAAGCCGTGTCCCGTATCCGGAGGGAGCCCCATGAGGTGGTGGTGCCTCGCGCTGTTGCTTGCTTCCTGTTCGGCGCACCGCTCCTCCGGTGGCGGCGCGCCGGACGATGCGAACGCGCGGGACCTGCGCGCCCGCGTCCACGAGGCCCGGGGCGAAGCCGCCACCGAGTCCCGGCAGTGGAGCGTGGCGGCGGCGTCGTTCGCGCTCGCTCGGGCCTCGCGGGATTCGCTCGCCGCGCAGTGGGGACAGGGACAGGCGGTGGACCACGCCTCCACGCTGCGCTGGTCGAAGCGCATCCAGGGTTCGGTGCTCGCCCTGGCGTTCACGCCAGACGGCCGCGTGCTGGCGTCCGGGCATTACGACTCTGTCGTCCGGCTCTGGGACGTGGAGCGCGGCGAGCTGCTGGCGGAGCTCAAGGGCCACACGGCCGAGGTCCACGCCGTCGCCTTCTCGCCGGACGGCCGCTGGCTGGCTTCCGCGGGAAGGCCCGGCGAGCTCCGGGTCTGGGATTGGCGCCAGGGCAGGCCGCACGCGGTGATTCCCGGCAACACCGACGTCGTGCTCGGGCTGGCGTTCTCGCCCGACGGCAGGCGGCTGGCCTCCGGTGGTCTGGACAAGGCGGTCCGCGTCTGGGCCTTCGAGACAGGCGCCGAGCAGCTGCGCTTCGAGCACGACGACAACGTCATCGCCGTCGCCTTCTCGCCGGATGGCAGGCGGCTGCTGTCCACGAGCGCGGACCGGAGCGCGCGGGTCTGGGACCTGGAGTCGCGCAAGGAGGTCCTCCGCCTCGTGGGTCACGGGGAGAAGGTGGAAGCGGGCGCGTTCTCCTCGGACGGACAGCGCATCATGACGGCGGCGGGCGACCGGGCCGTGCGCTTCTGGGACGCCCGCTCGGGGCAGCTCACCGACGTGTTTCGCAACTCCGGCGACGTCTCCGTGGCCGCAATCGACGCCGGATTCCAGCTCCTGGTCCAGGGCGGATGGGACGGACGCGTGCAGCTTCTCGACGGCCATGGGGGCGCGCTGCTGGAGCGGATGGATGCACATCACGCCGCCGTGATGAGCGTGGCCTTGTCACCGGACGGGCGCACGCTCGCTTCGGGCGGGATGGACGGTGTCCTCGGCGTGTGGCGCAGGCCGGAGGTCCCCGCGCAGGTGCTGCTTCGTGGACCCGGCGTCTGGGTGGAGGCGCTCGCGTTCTCCCAGGACCGCGAGTTGATGACAGGCGGTGAGGATGGCTGGCGGCGGTGGCGCATCGCGGAGGGAAGAGAACTCCATCCGGAAGTGGGAGGAGCGGAGTCCGCGGTGTCCCTGGCGGTGAGCCCGGACCGCGAGCGCATCGCGGTGGGAACGCTGAAGGGGAGGGTACTCGTACTGGACGCGCGTTCGGGGCGGGTGCTGCTGGAGTTGCCCGCGGCGAACGGCTCCGTGCGCGCGGTGGCCTTCAGCCCGGATGGGGCGCTCCTCGCGGTGGCGGGAGATCCGGACATCCAACTCTGGTCCGTGGCCGACAGCAGGCCCGTGGGGCTGCTCCAGGGACACACCGGCAAGGTGTGGGCGCTGGCCTTCGACAGCTCGGGGCGCAGGCTCGCGTCAGGCAGTGCGGACAAGACGGTGCGGACATGGGATGTGGAGCGGCGTCAGCCCCTCTTGCGGCTCGACATGGGCGAGCCCGTGCGCGCCGTGGTCTTCACCTCATCCGAGCCCCACCTGGTGACGGCGGGGATGCGGCAGCCCCTCCGCGTCTGGGACGTGACGGAGGGCCGGCTGTTGAAGACGATGGACGCGAAGACCGTGGGTGTGCTCGCCCTGGCTGTGTCACCGGATGGCCGCTTCCTGGCTTCGTCGGGCGTGGAGGCAGGGGTGAAGGTCTGGGGGCTGCACTCCGGCGAACAGCTGGGGACGTTCACGGGTCAGCAGGGCTTCGTGGCGGCCCTGGCCTTCTCCCCGGACGGCGCGCTCCTCGTCTCCGCGGCCTCCGACCGGACGCTCCAACTGAACCGGTTCGACTCCATCGTCCATCCATCCCCGGCGGGAGCAGGCATCGACGAACTCCTGCGTCACTACGGGCTCGTCTGGGACGAGGCGCGGTTCCTGCTCACACCAGCCGCAGGAAGCGATTGAGGTCGCGGAACAACCAGAGGGGATTGCCGTACCACACGGCCATCTCCAGCACCCCCGCCCAGACGACGAGCCCCAGCCGCACCGCCGTGGGCCAGCGAGGAGCGCGCAGCACACCCACGCACAAAGGCACCAGCATCAGCGCGGACGCATGCCACCAATGGCGCGTGTCGATGACCGCGAGCAGCACGCCCAACCCCACCGACGCGGTCACCAGCCCGTCCGACCCGCGCCAGGAGAGCGCCAGCACCGCCGCGCTCAAGCCCAGCACCAGGGCCACCGTGCCGGGCTCACCCAGGATGGAAGGCGTCGCCGCATCCGTCTGGGCGGCCAGCGGCGCCATCCACAGGAACGTGAGCACGCAGAGGACCCCCGCCGCCGACACCCCGAGCAGCGTGCCCCACGGCCACTGACGCACCGGCCGCCCATGCACCACGCGCCACAGCGCCACCACACCCACGGCGACGAGGACGAGCGCCCGGTAGTGCAACAGCGCCGCGAGCGCCAGCCAGCGCAACGCGACCACCGGCCGGTCCTTCGCGAGCGCCGCCAGCGCCAGCACCCCGCACACGAGCCACGCGCCGTCGTACTGGCCATAGAGCGCCAGCCGCATCAGCACCAACCCGCAGAGGAACCCCACCGCCCAGCGGCCACCCGCCGGAAGCCCATCCAGGAGCCGCAGCGCCGCGTAGAGCGCCACATGCGCGAAGGCCAGCAGGTACAGCAGGCACACCTGCCCGAAGGCCTGGGGTGACATGGGCACCCACTCGCCCACGAGCGCCAGGGGCAGGAAGAGCACCAGCGCGCCGGGCGGATAGACGTACGGCACCTCCAGCCACTGGTCGATGGCCTGGGGGTAGGGGACGCCTTCGCGAAGCTCGCCCAGCGGCGCGGTGTAGAGCGCCTGGAGCCCGCGATGCAGTCCCACCCAGACCACGTACGGATGGCGCACGTGGTCCGTGTATCCCTCCTTCAGCGTCCCCCGTGACGTCACCCCGGACAGGGGGACGGCGGAGAGCACGAGGAGCGACAGCAGCGTGAGCAGTCCCCACCGCGCGGCGGGATGCCGGACGAGGATGCCGGGACCTTCCATGACGTCAGGTGCTGGAGGGCGCCACGCGCGCGCGCAGGTCCTGCTTGAGGCCCAGCGAGAAGAGCACCAGGGTGAGCAGGTACACGGGTTCGATGAAGAACAGCTGCGGGCCGCCCAGGGACAGGCCGTGGGTCTTCTTCTCGAAGACGACGTGCGCGCCCACCACCATCGCGAAGCGGAACACCATCACGCCCACCGCGATGCCCGTGGCCGTTCCCGTGGGAAGCCCCGCCACCGCTTCCGCGGCGAGGAGCGTGGGCACCAGCGGCAGGGCCATCAGCAGGCCGGCGGTCCACTCCAGCGTCATGGCGTACACGGTCACCGCGGCCACCAGCAGATGCGCGGCGGTGACGGGCGTGCCGGGGATGCGCACCCAGCACAACGGCACCAGCAGGGCGAACGTGAAGAGATAGGCCCCCACGAAGTGCACGGCGCGGCTGACGCCGTTCTCGTGCAGGGGCATCCAGACGCGCATCTTGTCGGCGAAGCTCATGGATCCCCACCGTAGGCCATCCTCGCCCCGGTTGCCTCACCCGTGGAGGGGCGCGGTCGCCGCACACCCCGGGGCGCAAGAATAATGTTTCACCGGGACGTACCTGTGGAGCAGCCGCGTTTCCGCTGCTGCCCACACCCCGAAGGTACCTCCCCGATGAAACAACTCCTGTCGCAAGACATCGTGCGCCGCGCGTTCCGTCACGCCGGCTTCAAGGTCGCCGCCGTCGCCACGGTGGGCGTGGCGCTCACCAGCGCCATCAGCTTCGCGTCCGTGTCCGCGCGTACGCCGACCCATGACTTCACGCAGGCGGACGTGGACGCCATCGTCGCGCAGATCCGTCAGGTGCCGACGGACACGTTCTACATCCGGCTGCCCACGTTCTCGCCCCGGGGCGGGGTCAACGGGTCGCGCCTCTACGGCACGCTGCCCCTCGCCTATGTGCGGCGGATGGCGAGCGTCCAGCACGTCGCCCTCGATGAGCAGTCGAACATCATGGGCCTGGTGATGGATCCGAACACCGAGGCCGGGATGGCCTCGGGCGAGAAGTCGAGGCGCGTGGCCCTGGCCATCGACGCCGTCCTCGCGGACGTCACCCCCGCCTCCTACCAGTTCCTCAGGTAGCCATGAGAACCGTCCCATCGCGGCCCGAGGGGGATGAACGCCAGGCGGCCCTCTGGGCGTGCGTCGCCGTAGTGCATCTGGCCGCGGTGGGCGCCTTCCTCTGGACGCGCCTGGCCCATGCGGACTCGGACGGCGCGTTCGACCGAGGCGTCCGGACCTACCAGAGCCTGTCCGGCGTCATCAGCGACTACCGCTTCTTCGCTCCCGCGGTGGCCAGCGACTCGCGGACCGGCTTCTTCGTCGAACAGAGCGACGGAAGCTCGCTGTTCGAACCCCTGACCTCCGACGAGGTGGAGGTGGCGCGCCGCTACCGCTGCATCGTCGCCTCCGGTCTGCGCGCCAACCGCAAGACGCAGGACGTGCTGGCGCAGTCCTGGGCGGCGGTGATGCTGGGCGTCCATCCGGAGGCCTCCCAGGTCACCGTCGTCACCCAGTCCTACCAGCTTCCTTCCATGGAGGCCTGGGCCGCCGGGAAGCGGCCGGAATGGGCCATCCACTACACCGGGACCTTCGGCCGCCTTGACGCTCCGAAGTCCGAGGCCTCGCCATGAACCGTCTCCAGACCCACGTGCGGCGCTTCTGGTTGGAGCCCGCTTCCTCCGACGGACTGGCCTTCCTGCGCATCGCCGTCGCGGCCATCTCCCTCACGCAGCTCGCCATCCTCTGGCCGCACCTGCCGGAGCTGTACGGCAACTTCGGCCTCGTCCAGTGGGTCATCACCGATGTGGGCGCGGGCGACTGGGCGCCCAGCCTGGGGTGGCTGGGGCGGCTCCTGGCGCCACTGGGCATCCGCACGATGGCCACGATGTACGCCGTGTTCGTCCTCTACGCGGTGGGGCTGGTGGGCCTGCTCGTGGGCTACCGCACGCGCGCCTTCGCGGTGCTCGCCTGGTTCACGCATGGCCTGACGTCCGCGAACGCGTACCTGTCGCTCTACGGCGTGGACACCATCCTCCACGTACTCTTCTTCTATCTGGTGTTCATGCCGTCCGCGGGCCGCTGGTCGCTGGATGCGCGAGCGGGCCGCGTCTCCACCGGTCCGTCGTCCGCGGCCCGCGTGGCGCTGCGCACGCTCCAGCTCCACCTGTGCTTCATCTACCTGGACACCGGCCTGGCCAAGGCGCAGGGCGTGCAGTGGTGGAACGGCGAAGCCATCTGGCGCGCGCTGATGCAGCCGCAGTTCCAGGCGTTCGACTTCTCCTGGCTCGCGGCGTACCCGCTGCTTGCGAAGGTGGCCTGCTGGGGCACGCTGCTCATCGAGGTGGGCTACGCGGGGATGATCTGGGTGCCCCGGCTGCGGCGGCACTGGCTGGTGGCCACGCTGCTGTTGCACGCGGGCATCGCCGTGTGCCTGCGGCTGTGGCTCTTCTCCCTGACCATGATGGCTTTCAACCTGGCCGCCTTCGCCTGGACGTGGCTGGCTTCAGAGGCCCCCGTGGAGAACGAGGCGGCGGATCAAGCGGAGGCGTTCAGCGCCGCGTTGCTTCCCTCACACGCGGCCTTCGCCAACCGCGAGCCCACCTCGATGTAGCCGGGGTGGTGCACGTAGTCCGGAAGCGTGTCCTCCGACGTGCGCTCGTGGCGCATGTTGAGCGGGTAGAGCCCTTTCGAAACCAGCGCCAGCCGCTGCGTCCGCCAGGACAGCCCCGCCTCTTCCATGACGCGCGCGAAGTCCGACATCCGCTGGACCCGGTCCGCCTGCTCCAGAATGCCCGGGCGCATCGCCTTCGTGTAGCCGGACCGGGGCTTGTAGTCCTTGCGCAGCTGATGCAGTTGCGCCTTGCGCCGCTCAGCGAGCAGTTCCTGGAAGCGCGGCTCGGTGGCCGTGAGCTGCTCCAGGACTTCGCGCCCCATCTTCTCGTAGAAGACGGCGGTTGAATCGTCGTGCCGGACCTTGCCCTCCAGGAACCGCACGTAGCCGCGCGTCGCCTCCAGCAGCTCGCGCTCCGCCGCGTCCACGGACGGAACGGCCACCCGCCGGGGGATGTCCACCGGCATGAAGAACTCCCTCGTGCCCATGGGGCCGCTCTCGTAGCGGTACGCGTACCCGGTCTCCCGGTCCCCGAAGACGAGGACGAAGTCCGGCAACCGGGGCAGGGGAGGAGGGGGCGTGGTGAGGATCCAATCCTCGGGGTCGCTGTCCGTGAGCACCCGCAGCGCGACGAGCCCCCGCGCCTTCATCCCGTCCAACCAGGCGTAGAAGGACGGCTCGAAGCCCCCGTCCGGCAGCGCGAAGCCCTCGAAGGTGTCGGGCCCCCGCACGAGGGCCGCGCCTCCAGGATCGTCAATCACCTGCGCCCGCAGGTCGCGTCCCCGCAACCGCGCGTTGCCGACGATGGCGAGCTGCGAAACGTAGTCGTAACGCGGCAGGGTCATGGTGTCGCGGAGGTCAGCTCCGGGAAGCCTTGAGCACCTTCGCGGCGAGGCCCGCGTCCGTCACGCGGTCGTACTTGAAGGGCTGTCCGGGCACCGCCTGGTAGCGGTAGACCGTGAAGGGGCCCTTGTCCTCGCTGGCGTGCTCCGGCACCAGCACCGCGAAGCTCTCATTGCCCACGCCCACCATGTCGATGCAGCGCAGGCGCTCCAGCTTCCCGGCCGGGTCGCGCAGGTTGTAGACGTCGTCGATGCCGAAGCCGGCGACGCCCTCGACCTCGGGCTCCTTGGGAAGGTGCTTGCGCAGCACGCCCAGCACCTGCTCCAGGTACTGACGGGCCGCCGCGGGGGTCGCCGGCAGCTCCTGGCGCTTCGCCTCGTCACGGGCCAACGACACCAGCGTCGAAGAGGGCAGGCGCGTGTCGGCGAGGACGGCCTCCAGCCCTTCGATGCCCGTGTACAGGGGAATGCTGTTGAAGCCCAGCGCGTGCCGGACCTGGTCCTCCACGTCGGCCAGGGTCGAGTTGGGCGCGCAGTAGGTGCTCAAGAAGGTGCGCGCCTTCTCCAGCGGAGGCGCGTTCTTGAGGGCTTCCATGCGCGCCTTGAGCTCTTCGAAGCGCGCGCTTGTCTTGGGGTCGGCGGTCATCGGAAGGGGGCCTCAGGGACCAGGGAAGGCGGTCAATACCATCACCTGCGGCGGGGTGCCGTCGATGAGGCGCAGCCTGACGTTGTAGCTGCCCGCGTTCGCGGGGACGGCGGTGCGGGTGCCCGCCGATTCCACGGCCGTGAAGCCGTTGCCCACCGTCGTGCCGGGAGTCACGGGGATGTTGAGGTGGTCGCTGTGGCCGTACAGGGCCAGGTCCGTCTTGATGGTGTCCCAGTTGTCCGCCACGTACTTGTTGAGGGTGGAGTCCATGGTCGCGTCGCTGGACCACTGGAACGAGTTGTTCTCCACCGAGCCCCAGCCGGCGCCGTCGGTGACGCGGCTCTCGAGGGTGCGGGCCCCCGGGGGCGCGTCCGCGATGTTCGTGGGCACCGACGCGCCGTGCCGGTCGATCGTGTGCGCGTTGTGGGCCGAGCCGTGCGCCGCGTCGTTGGCGGCCACGTTGAGCGTGGGGCCGTTCGGGAAGGCCTCGGCCAGCTGCTGCTCGCGGATGACGCCCCGGCGCAAAATCTCCGTCTGGGCCCGCTCCGCGCGCAGCTTGGCCAGTTGCTGCGTTTCGATGGGGACCTTGTTCCCCGCCGAATCCACCTGCGTGAAGACGGCCGGGTTCGCGTCCCGGTTGAGCTCGGCCTGGGTCCGGGTCTTCGGGTCGTAGGTGCGCTCCGAGTAGACGCGGCGCCCCTCGGCCTGGCGGGCCTTGAACTGCTGCGCCGTCTCCGTCGCGGGATTGCGCGGGCCGTTGATGGCCGTGTTCTCCGCGGCCGTCATGGGCACCTGCGGGGGCGGCGTCACCTGCCCCACGGTGTTCACCGACGTGCCCACGCCCGCCCAGTCCGGCGTCGTGGTGCCCGGCGTGCCGTGCATGGCCACGGAGCCCGTGCCCGGCGCCAGCGAGTCCAGCCGCTTGGCGTGGAACTCAATCTGGAACTCCACGTTGGCGATGTCTCGCTGGAGCGCCGCGCGCTCGGCGACGGTGGCCGCGGTGGGCTTGCCGCTCATGCCCGCGATGCTGTCGTCGATGCGCTTCTGCGCCGCCTCCAGGCCGCCCAGGATGTTCTTGAGCTTCTGCACCTCCATCTTGGACTCGAAGCCCTGCGTGCCGTAGCCCGGCGTCTTGGTGAGGGCCTGCTGGACGCGGTCCTTGAGCTGGCGGATCTGCCCGGTGGGCCCCTCGTACTTCTGGAGCAGGCGGGCCGTCTCCTGGTGCGCGGCGATGTCCGCGGGCGTGGCGTGCGGCCCCGCTTCAATCCGCACCTGGCCGTTGTCGTAGCGCACCTTGGTGGTGTTGCCCGGCAGGTCCGGGTTGTGAATCACCGGGATTTCACGCGGCTTGAGCATGTCCGCGCCCTTGGCCAGGCCGCCGCTCACCACGCCGCCGGTCACCGCGCCCACGGTGCCGTCCGTCACCGCGCGGGTCGTCACGCGGCCCAGGCCCGTGAGCGCGCCGTCCTTCCACGTCTCGGACTGGGTGGCCGCGTCCATGGCACCACCGGCCGCGCCGCCGTAGGCACCTTCCTTGATGCCCTGCTTGATGGCGGTGCGCACGGTGCCCTCCGCGGTCTCCCGCACGGTCGTGCGGACCGCGGCCTCCGTGGCCTGGGTGGCCGCCACGCGCGTGCCGCCCGTGGCGAGGGAAGCGCCCTTGCCGATGGGGATCACCGCCGTGCCGCCCTCCACGGCGCCAATGAGCGCCTGGCGGCTCAGGTCCTGCGCCCCGGCGGCGTTGCCCTGGATGGCGGCGTACGTCGCGGCGCGCGTGGTGGCGCCCACCGCCGCGTACCCGGCGATGGCCAGGGGCGTGGCCGCGCCGCCCGTCGCGACGACAGCCACGGTGGTCGCGGCGACGACGGCCACGGTGGCCGTGGTCTCCGCCAGCGAGTCCTTGGCGGACTGGAGCGCCTTCACGTCCTCCGTGGCGTAGCCCGTCAGCGTGTTCGCGCGCTGGGTGTCACCCGTCGCGATGGCCTGGTCGGCGCGGTCCAGGTTGCGGTTGAGGATGTCGTTGTCCGACTCGCCCTTGGTGAGGTGCTGGATGCCGTCCAGCAGGTCCACGCCGAAGCCGGACTCGTTGGTCTGGACCTCGCGCAGCCGCCGCGCGCGCTCCTGCGCGGCGTTGGGGTCGTTGGGGTCGATGGCGCCCAGGTCGTAGTCCTGCTTGAGCAGCTCCAGCTCGTCGCGGCCGTCCAGCTCGCTGTCCAGCTCCGCGCGCAGGTCCTTGCCGTACTTCTGCTGGTACGCGGCGGCGATGGTGTCCAGCTGTGCCTTGGACTTGCCGCCCAGCTCGGAGCGGATGGCGTCCTCGTCCGTGCCCATGCCGTCCATGGCCAGGAACAGCCGCTCCGCGGAGGCCTCCGCCTGCCCCTTCGCGTCGTCCGCGGCGGGCGGGTTGAGCATGCGCAGCGTGACGTCCCGGTCGCCGCCGTCCCACTTCTGAATCTGGGAGTCCAGCGACTGGCCCGTCTGCTTCTGGTACTCGGCCTTGATGGCGTTGATCTGATCCGGCGTCTTCCCCTGGAGGATGTCGCGCACGCCGCTCTCGTCCGCGCCGAAGAAGCCGCCCAGGGCCTCGCGCAGCCGGGCCGCGTCCGCCTGGGCCGGGTTGTCCTGCATCAGGCCGACGGCGCGGTCGTACTCCTCGGTGGACAGCTCGTCCTTGAGCTTCGCCTTCAGGCCCTCGTCCTGGGAGAGGATGGCGCGCTGCTCCGGCGTGGCCCGCTCCAGGCGCTCGAAGATGCGGCCCTCGTCGGTGCCCCAGCCGGCCATGTCCTCTTCCAGGCCGGCCTTGAGCGCCTGGGTCTCCAGCGCGGTGGCCTCCGCGGGCGTGGTGGCCTGGCCCGCGTTGAGCATGCTCCGGGCGCGCTCCAGCTGCGCGCCGTCCATCTCCCGGCCCATGCGGGCCAGCAGGACGTCCTCGGGCTTCTGGCCCGCCGGGGTGCCGCCGTTCATGTCCGCGTACTGCTGCGCGATGGCGTGGCGCTCCGCGGGGGAGCGCTTCTCCAGGATCTTCAGCATGTCCTCGTTGGAGCCGAAGAGGCCGTCCATCTCGGACTGGAGGTTGACCGCGTCGCTCTTCGCGCCGTTGCCCTGGAGCAGGCCCTCCGCGCGCTGCAGGTCGGAGCCACCCAGCTCGTCCCGGATCTTCTCATCCAGGTTCTTGCCGTAGTGGTCCTGGTAGCTCTGGCGGATCATCGCGACCTGCTCGGGCGTCTTGCCCTCGAGCGTCTGGAAGATCTTGTCCTCGTCGGTGCCCCACCCGGTGAGTCCGCCGTCCATGGCCTCGCGCAGGGCGCTGGCGTCCTTGTCCGCCTGGGCCTGCGTGTACGCAGGGGCGGCCGGAGCGGGAGCGGGAGCCGGGG